>NZ_JAFWFM010000003.1:0-31525 GCF_017515625.1 Geobacillus sp. | reverse complement strand
TTTTAAAGGATAAATTATGAATTCGTGTGCCTATGAAATTCAGTGTTTTTTTCTAGGATCCGCATCGCGAAATCTTTGATATAACAGCATTTTGGCCATTTTCATTTGCCTAAAATGGCCTCAAAACTGTCGAACTCGGGTCCATCATTTTCATTCTTATGAACAGCGATGAAACCGAGCATGATAACAAATGCAATCGAAGCAAGGGGGATGAAACAAATGGGCCAACCGCGCCATTTCAAACCAGGCGATAAAGCGCCGAACAACGGCGTGTATATTGAAATCAGCGAAACGGGAGACAATGTAAAGCACCCGAAAAAGCTGAAACTGAAAGCCGGCGATACGTTTCCAGAAACGTCGAACCATAACCGGCATTGGACGTATTTGCGCAAACCGTGAAGCAGAACAAAAGCCATTCCAAGCATGGAGTGGCTTTTCATTTGCCGTGCGCTTTGCGATCCGCTATAATGATTTATAGTCAAAGAAGGTCAAATGGAGGGGACGGCATGGACGTAAGCCGTTTGACAGAAAAACTGCAAGAGGCGCTCATGGCGGCGCAGTCGCTCGCCAAAGAGCGGCATCATCAACAGCTTGATGTTGAACATCTTCTGCTGGCGCTCCTCGAGCAAGAAGATGGCTTGGCGCCGCGGCTGTTTGCCCTTTGCGGCGCCGACCGCGCTCAGGCGATCCGCTGGCTGCAAGACCGGATTCGCCAAAAGCCGGAAGTGCACGGAGCGGGAGAGGGACAGATGTACGTTGCGCCTGCCTTGGCGCGGCTGCTTGAGGGGGCGGAAAACGAAGCGAAACGAATGCAAGATGAGTACATATCGGTCGAACATGTGCTGCTCGCGCTGTCTCATGGCGCCGAGCCGGTTGCCCAGCAACTGGCATCGTTTGGCTTGACAGAGCAAGCACTGGTAGAAGCCGTGAGAAAGGTAAGGGGGAATCAACGCGTGACGAGTCCACATCCGGAAGCAACCTATGAAGCGTTGACCAAATACGGGCGCGATCTTGTCGCCGAAGCGAAGGCGGGAAAAATCGACCCGGTCATCGGCCGCGACAGCGAAATTCGCCGCGTCATCCGCATTTTGTCGCGGAAGACGAAAAACAATCCGGTGCTGATCGGTGAGCCGGGCGTTGGGAAGACCGCTATTGTCGAGGGGCTCGCCCAGCGCATCGTGCGCAAAGACGTCCCGGACGGGTTGAAAGACAAAACGATTTTCGCTCTTGACATGAGCGCGCTCGTCGCCGGAGCGAAGTTTCGCGGTGAGTTTGAAGAGCGGCTGAGGGCTGTATTGAACGAAATTAAAAAAAGCGAGGGCCGCATCATCTTGTTTATCGACGAGCTGCACACGATCGTCGGCGCCGGCCGGGCCGAAGGGGCGATCGACGCCGGCAATATGTTAAAGCCAATGCTTGCCCGCGGCGAGTTGCGCTGCATCGGGGCGACGACGCTTGATGAGTACCGGCAATACATCGAAAAAGACCCGGCGCTCGAGCGCCGCTTCCAACAAGTGCTTGTCCAAGAGCCGAGTGTCGAGGACACGATTTCGATTTTGCGCGGATTGAAAGAACGGTATGAAGTGCACCATGGAGTGAAAATTCACGACCGGGCGCTCGTCGCGGCCGCCGTTTTGTCCGACCGTTACATCTCTGACCGCTTTTTGCCTGACAAAGCGATCGATTTGGTCGATGAAGCGTGCGCGACGATCCGGACGGAAATGGAATCGATGCCGTCGGAGTTGGACGAAGTGATGCGCCGCGTCATGCAGCTGGAAATTGAAGAGGCGGCCTTAAGCAAAGAAACGGATGAAGCGAGCCGCGATCGGCTGGCGGCATTGCAAAAAGAACTTGCCGATTTGCGTGAAAAGGCGAACGCCATGAAAGCGCAATGGCAAAAAGAAAAAGAGGCGCTTGACCGCGTCCGCCGTTTGCGCGAGGCGCTCGAGCGGGCAAAACGCGAACTGGAAGAGGCGGAAAACGAGTATGATTTAAACAAGGCGGCGGAGCTTCGCCATGGCCGCATTCCGCAGTTGGAAAAGCAACTCAAACAGCTCGAGCAAGAAATCAGTGAGCAAAGTGAAGGGAAATTGCTGCGCGAGGAAGTGACGGAAGAAGAGATTGCCGAAATCGTGTCACGCTGGACTGGCATTCCGCTCACCCGCCTCGTCGAGGGAGAGAGGGAAAAGCTGCTTCGCCTTCATGAATTGCTGCATAGACGGGTCATCGGTCAAGACGAAGCGGTCGAGCTTGTCGCCGACGCCATCTTGCGGGCGCGGGCCGGCATGAAAGACCCGAACCGCCCGATCGGATCGTTTTTGTTCCTTGGACCGACCGGCGTCGGCAAAACGGAACTGGCCAAAGCGCTCGCCGAGGCGCTGTTTGACAGTGAGGAGCAGCTCATCCGTCTTGACATGTCCGAGTATATGGAAAAACACGCCGTCTCCCGCTTGATCGGAGCGCCGCCCGGCTATGTCGGCTATGAGGAAGGCGGCCAGCTGACCGAGGCGGTGCGGCGCAAGCCGTATTCCGTTCTGTTGTTCGATGAAATCGAAAAAGCTCATCCGGACGTGTTCAACATCCTGTTGCAGCTGCTCGATGACGGACGGCTCACCGATTCGCAAGGGCGGACGGTCGACTTTAAAAACACGGTCGTCATTATGACATCGAACATCGGATCGCCGCTGTTGTTGGAAAACAAACAGGGCGACATCGATGAAGAAACGCGCAAACAAGTGTTTGACCAACTGCGCGCCCATTTCCGCCCAGAATTTTTAAACCGGATCGACGATATCGTCTTGTTTAAGCCATTGTCGATGAATGAAATGAAAGGCATCGTCGAAAAGTTCGCCCGCGAGCTGTCGGCCCGTTTGGCCGATCGGCATATCGAACTCGTGCTGACCGAAGCGGCGAAGCAATACATCGCCGAAGCGGGCTTCGACCCAGTATACGGCGCCCGCCCGCTCAAACGGTTTATGCAAAAGCAAATCGAAACGCCGCTTGCGAAAGAGCTGATCGCTGGGCGGGTGAAAGATTACAGCACCGTCACGGTCGATGCCGAAAACGGCCGGCTTGTCATTCGCCCGTCAGCGTGAAACGAGTCGAAGAGGCGGGGGATAGCCGGGGGAAGAGACGCGCTTCTTGCTGGCAGCGTCAAACGTTTTTATGCCCCCATAAAGCCCATCTCATTGAGCATTGTGGGGCACGTGGCCGGCTGCAGAAAACACCAACCTACACCCATCAAGATGGAATCCCTCCTCGACTTACGCCTATATACGTGTTGGAATGGGGCTTCTCGATGACAAAAACAACGCCTTGGGACTTTCAACCCAAGGCGTTGTCTTATGAGGAGAATGATCAATGGCGATGATCCCCAGCCGGCTCGTCCGGAATCAAAGCGGCGACGACAAGGACTAAAACGGTCACGATCACGCCGAGCAAGGCGCCGGTTGCGAAATCATAGCCGGTCCCTTGCATCGAGCCCATGACGTACGTCGCCATTTGCACGAGCAAAAACGTCCAAAAAAACGTCCAAAACAAGCGCATCTTTGTTCCTCCCGTCTTCTCGTCATTCCTTTTCTTATCTTATCACAATTTGTCGCGTAGGCATATACCCGGACGTTTTTTTTGGCCGCGCATATCGTATACTGTACCATTATGCATTGCCAAACAAGGGTGAATGGAAACGATGGCAGGACAACGGCGGTTTTTTCAACTCGATGAGCAAGGGTGCATCGTTCACGTGCCGGAGCGCCCAAATGGGTTTGCCCTTTTTTTAATAGGCGACGGCGACCATTTTGTGAACGAACAGACGAGTTTTTGGCTCGAGCATCCGGGGCGGCGCCAATGGCTGGAAGATTGGTTGGAACGTGGGTATACGGTCTTTTCGTCCCATTTGTACGGCTGGCATTGGGGGAGTCCGAAAGCGGTCCGGCTGGCGCGCCAGATCATTTACTCGGTGTTGAAAAGCGAAATTGTGAACCAGCGCATCTATATCGTTGCCGAAGGAATGGGCGCGCTCGTTGCTTTGCAACTGCTTGGCGCCATGCCAAGTCAAATCCGCGCCGTCGCCATGATCAACCCTTGCCTTGACGTACGCGCCCAGCTTGACTATGAACAGGAACATCCATTCGTGTACCGGCGGATGGTGAGGGAAATCGCGACTGCCTATGGCTTGAAAGAAGAGGAGGTGCCCGAGGCTGTTCCGTCCCTCTTTCTCAGTCCTCATGACGTTCCGGTGACGATTTGGCAGCTGGCCGGAGTGAGCCCGTATCCATCCGCCTTGCATAGCCGTAAATATGAACAATGGATGAAAACGACAAACAACCGGGTGCGCGTCGTTTACGAGCTGCCGGAGAAACGGCGCCAACTGGCTCGGCAAATCGGGCAATTTTTCTGCCAATACAATGAACTCCCGTAAACGACAAGGGCAGGAGCTGACTCAAAAGCTCCTTTTTGATGAAATTTCACCCAAGTATTGAAAAGACCACCTCTGACCCCCGTGGTTGTACCGGGTTTTCAAGGTGGTCTATTTTTCCATGTTGCCTCAGATAGGGGTATTACCGCTTTTTTGGATCAGCCTCTGCTATTTTTTCAATAAGTCGACGAGCGAGGTGATCTTTTTCACGAGCGGTTTTAATTGTTGCAATGAGTCGGCTAGCGTATTGACGTTTTCAAACAGCTTCATGAAATCGATGTTCGGCAGTAAAGGCGGTTCTGCCTCGCTCCCTTGATCTTCGCGCTCGCCGGTTGTGCGAGAAGGAAAAGATCCGAACATTAGGCGGGAAAAATGGTCTTGCCGTTCGCGATGTTGTTCTTGTGCTTCGCCGTTGGCCATGGGCGATCCTCCCTTTCATGCGATGGTCGCTCGTATTTGTATTGTATGGCAGAAAGGAAAAAGCGGTTTGGACAAATGCCTTAGGGGAACGGAAAACGCTGGTTCAACTTTCGTTTTTTATTGCGCATCCACGCTCTTTCGGCTAAAATTAGTACCAAGTAATAATAATTGGTAATGTAGACTGATTGTACATTCAAGTTTGGTTGTCAGCGTGAGCGTTTTTTTGCCATTTTGGGAAAGAAAAAGGAGATGAATGATATGGGAGCAGGAATTATCGGGGTCGGCCGCTATGTGCCGGAAAAAGTGTTGACCAACTTTGATTTGGAAAAAATGATGGATACATCGGATGAATGGATCCGGACGCGCACCGGGATCGAGGAGCGCCGCATCGCTCCGGATGACATCGATACGTCCCGTATGGCGTATTTTGCCGCAGAAAGGGCGCTTCAAGACGCTGGCATTGAGGCGAAGGATATTGATCTCATTTTAGTTGCCACCGTCACCCCGGACCGTCCGTTTCCGTCGGTCGCTTGCATGCTGCAAGAGCGGCTTGGCGCCGTCAACGCCGCTGCGCTTGATATTAGCGCTGCCTGCGCGGGGGTTATGTACGGGATGGTCACGGCCGCCCAATTTATTGACACAGGCACCTACAAGTATATATTAGTAGTGGGGGCAGACAAACTATCGAAAATCACCGATTGGACCGACCGCAACACGGCGGTGCTGTTCGGCGATGGCGCCGGAGCGGTCGTCATGGGTCCGGTGTCGCCCGGGCGCGGGATTTTATCTTTTGAGTTGGGAGCTGACGGAACAGGAGGAAAACATTTATACAAAGACGAATATATCGTCATGAACGGCCGTGAAGTATTCAAGTTCGCCGTCCGGCAAATGGGAGAATCAAGCGTGCGTGTGCTTGAAAAAGCCGGGCTCACGAAAGACGATGTCGACTTTCTCATTCCTCATCAAGCGAACATTCGCATCGTCGAAGCGGCCAGACAGCGGCTCGAGCTGCCGGAAGAGAAAATATCGACGACGATCCGCCGATATGGCAACACGTCGGCCGCATCTATTCCGATTTCGCTTGTAGAAGAGCTGGAAGCGGGTAAAATCAGTGACGATGATCTCATCATTATGGTCGGATTCGGCGGCGGGCTGACGTGGGGCGCGATCGCCTTGCGCTGGGGCCGTTAACGGCACGGATATTATCGAAATAAAAAAAGGAGAGACGGAAACGATGGAAAAAAGACGAGTCGTCGTGACAGGCATAGGCGCCGTCACCCCGCTTGGGAATGACGCAGAAACGACGTGGAAAAACATCATCGCCGGCCAGTCCGGCATCGACATTGTCACCCGCGTCAATCCGGACGACTTTCCGGCAAAAGTGGCGGCGGAAGTGAAAGACTTCGATCCGTCGCTGTTTATCGACCGCCGCGAGGCGCGGAAGATGGACCGATTTACCCAATTCGCCGTCGCTGCGGCGCTTATGGCGGTCAAAGATGCCAATCTCAACATTCATGAAAGCAACGCTGAACGGGTCGGTGTTTGGATTGGTTCTGGCATCGGCGGTATGGAGACGTTTGAACAGCAGTTTGAAATTTTCCAGCAGCGCGGTTATCGCCGAGTGAGCCCGTTTTTCGTGCCAATGATGATCCCGGATATGGCCGCTGGGCAAGTATCGATCATCCTTGGAGCGAAAGGGATCAATTCGTGCACGGTCACCGCTTGCGCGACCGGGGCGAACTCGATCGGTGATGCGTTTCGGGTCATTCAGCGCGGCGATGCGGATGTGATGATCGCGGGGGGAACGGAAGCGCCGATTACGAAAATGTCGTTCGCCGGTTTTTGCGCCAATACGGCTCTCTCAACCAATCCAGATCCAAAAACGGCGAGCCGCCCATTTGACAAAAACCGCGACGGTTTCGTCATGGGTGAGGGAGCAGGAATCGTTGTTTTGGAGGAATTGGAGCACGCGCTGCGCCGCGGCGCGAAGATTTACGCCGAAATTGTCGGTTACGGCGCGACCGCCGATGCGTACCATATCACCGCGCCGGCGCCGGGCGGCGAAGGCGGCGTGCGGGCGATGCGCCAGGCGCTTCAAGACGCCGGCTTGAAGCCGGAGGACATTGATTACATCAACGCCCACGGCACGAGCACCGAGTACAATGATAAGTATGAGACGGAGGCGATCAAAGAAGTATTCGGCGATCATGCCTATAAGCTCGCCGTCAGCTCGACGAAGTCGATGACTGGGCATTTGCTCGGGGCGACCGGCGCGGTGGAAGCGATTTTCTCCGTGCTGGCGATCCGCGACGGCATCATTCCGCCGACGATCAACTACGAAACACCGGATCCGGAATGCGACCTCGACTATGTGCCGAATGAAGCGCGCAAGCAAGACGTGCGTGTGGTCTTAAGCAACTCATTTGGATTTGGCGGCCATAATGCGACATTGATTTTTAAAAAATATGTGTAATGGATGAAAAGGAGAGCCTTGGTTGAGCAGAGCTGAAAACGCGTGACTAACGGCGGGTTCGGTTCAGCGTCAGGCTCTCTTTTTTGTTTTGTTTCACCGTCTTTTCCCTGCCGACATAACGTAAGAGAAAAGGAGGGAAAAGCGATGGGATTGCTTCCAACCGATCGATGGCTGGAAGAGGATGAGGGGGACCCGCTCCTGTTGTGCGGGAGGTTGAGTTCGTTTTTTAAAGGAGCGTCGGCGCGTGAGATTTACAGCTATTTACGGCTGTATGGCATGTACCGAAGCACTCGACAGGCCGAGCGGCTTTTGCCGGAGATGAAAGAGCGCCGTCTTTGGGAACGTCTTGGCCGTTTGTATGAACGGCAACGGGGGATATGGAAGGGGCCAGACGTTCCGGTATGTTTGCTGCCGGCCGATGACGAAAACTGGAAGCTTGTGCGCGAATTCCAAGGAAAAGGCGGGGTGGCGTTTGCTGATAAATTGTTTTTCTTCTTGCTGCCGGATCATGGCGACGAGGAGATCGCCGCGTTGGTGGCGCATGAATACAACCATGTATGCCGTCTCAAGCAGTTGCCGAACGAAGGCGAAGATGCGACGTTGCTGGATGCCGTCGTGATGGAAGGATTGGCGGAGCATGCCGTCACCGAGACAGTCGGCGTCAAGCAGTGTGCGGGATGGACGAAGTATTACACCGATCGGGAGATGGAACGGTTTTGGCGGCGTTATATTGTCCCGAACCAACATTTGCCCGTTTCGCATCCGCATACTTCCCGCATTTTGTACGGGCTTGGATGGCATCCGAAAATGGGGGGCTATGCCGTTGGGTATGCCATCATCCGTCGTTGCCTAGAAAGAGGCTATTCGCTCGCCCAATTGATGAAGATGGAAGCGAAAGACATCGCGGAGTTGGCGGGCTTTTCAGGCAAACAGCAAGGAGCGTCTTAGCTCGAAACCGCATGGCGGACGCCGCTGTCCGGTTATCACAAGAATCTTAGGGGCATCGGGCGCAAACAGGCATGTTGTCCATGGCGCCGACATATATGTAGAACAAGGACGTGGACAAGAAGGAAGGGAAAGCCCGGTGGTCCGCCTGTTTTTTTATTTGGTCGGTTTCGGTTTTTCAGTCGTCGGCGGCATGATGGTGATCGCCTATTTGAACATCATCACTCCAGAGCGTGGTTTTTACGAATACTTATCTTATATTTCGACAAGGGTGGAATGTTATTTATTCCCTATTGGCCTTCTTTTGATGTGGGGGAGCTTGACGTTTCCAAGCCGCAGCCCCTAGAGGGGAAAAGAGGACGAAATGGAATAAAATTCCCACCCTCTGCCTATACTGATGGACAAACACGTCTGGAAGTGAGGGGTCTCGCATGCTTTATCTGCACGACATTTGGGTCAACTGGTTTGAAGGAGAAGAGAACGGATACAACGTCTGTCATTTCCATGAATGGCGCAAGGACGATCAAATCGAGCTGCTCGACCAAGTGCCGCTGTTAAAAGTATCCCCGGCCCTGTTTCATTACATTGAAAACAGCTTGTCCGATCTTCCAAAACCGCTGCTAGACGATGTACATCAGAAGGCGTATGTCCGCAAAAACCATGAACGCATTCAGCTGGACTATTGTTTCGTTGTCACGGACGGCGCCGGCGTTTTGGCTGTCGATACAATCGGTTATCAAATCCCGATTCGCAAAAGCCGTCTCATTCCGCGTCAGGAACAACTCGTCTACGAAGTGGCGGCCGAAGCGGAGGAACGGGACTATCCGCTGCCGAGGTATGAAAAAGAATACCACATTTTATCGCCGGCTCCGGAACTGATGTGCGGACTCACGCGCAAAGAGCGGCAGTTGAAACAGCTGTTGTTTATGGCGCTTGACCAGCTTTATTCGACAAAAAATACTGCCCAGATGCGCTATTGGTATACGGAATGGGCGCCGGAAAAATACGCCGCTATTCAAAAAATGTCTTTTGATGAAGCGTGGGAACAATTGTATAACGAGACGAAATACGGGTGGTCCGAACGGCATGAGCAGCTGTGCGAAAACTTGATCAAAGGGCAGCCATTTTTCGAAAAACTGTGGGAAATGGAGCAAGAACCAAAAGTCAATTAAAAAACGGGCCAAGGCGATAGGCGCCTGCCCGTTTTTGTATGGCTTCGCTGGATGCGGCTATTTACCGCCGCCGCCCGAGCCCCATGGCTTGCTCCATTTTGCGCACCATTTCCGATGCAACCCGATTTGCTTTTTCCGCCCCTTCATCCAACACGCGGTCAAGCTCCTCGCTTTCCATCCAATGGTGATACCGCTCTTGAATCGGTCGAAGCGTTTCGATGACGACTTGAGCGAGGTCTGCTTTGAAGACGCCGTATCCTTTTCCTTCGTATTGCCGCTCCAACTCCTCGATCGATTGACCGGATAGGGTCGAATAAATATTGAGCAAGTTCGAAATGCCTGGCTTCGCTTCTTTGTCGTAGCGAATCGTTCCTTCCGAGTCGGTGACCGCGCTTTTGATCTTCTTCTCGATCGTTTTCGCATCGTCAAGCAGTGTGATGTACGCTTTCGGGTTGGGGTCGGATTTGCTCATTTTTTTCGTCGGGTCGACAAGCGACATGATGCGGGCGCCGACTTTCGGAATGCGCGCCTCAGGGATCGTGAACAGCTCGCCATACCGTTTGTTGAAGCGCTCGGCCAGATCCCGCGTCAATTCGATATGCTGCTTTTGGTCTTCGCCGACCGGGACGATGTCGGTGTTATAAAGCAAAATGTCAGCGGCCATCAGCGGCGGGTACGTGAGCAGCCCGGCGCTGACCGCCTCTTTGCCGGCCGATTTTTCTTTAAATTGCGTCATCCGCTCAAGTTCGCCGATATAAACGATGCACTGCAGCATCCAAGCGGCTTGAGCGTGCGCCGGCACTTCTGACTGGATGAACAACGTCGCTTGCGTCGGGTCGATGCCGACGGCCAAATACAAAGCGGCGAGGCGGCGGATGTTTTGCCGCAGTTCGTGTGGGTCTTGCCAAACGGTAATGGCGTGTTGGTCAACGATGCAAAAATAGCAGTTGTATTCATGCTGCAGCTCGACAAACTGCCGCAGCGCCCCAATATAGTTGCCAATGGTGATGACGCCGCTTGGCTGAATGCCGGAAAAAATGGTTTTCATCGATCTTCACTCCCTCAAGCCAAAAATAAAAAAGGCCCTGCCAGCCCTCTGATAGGGACGGTAGGACCGCGGTGCCACCCTACTTATTGCGCGGAAAAGCGCAATCGCTCAGCCCATGCTTTGCGCATGGCCCCCTGTAACGCGGGGAACGTCCTCGCCTACTGCGTCGCCGGTTCGGCGGGAAGCTCGAAAGCCCATTCCATATGGCTAGCCGCTTGTTCGCACCTTCCACAAGCTCTCTGAAGGCATCGCCAATATGTACTCTTCTTTCTCATCGCTCGGCTGATCCTAGATTTGCCTTATATTATACGGAAAACATTCAGCTGTTGCAACCTTATTGCACGGCATATCCGGCGGCAATCATCGCCAAAAACAGAAGCAGACCAGAAAAGAGAAGCGGATACGTGATGGCGAAACGCCGCGGACCGAGCAGCTCATCCGATTCATGTTCTGCTGCCGCTTCCTCAAGATACCGCTCCACCCTCGCGCTGCTTCTGCGCAATCGGCGAAACCCGTATGCGAATCCGTTGAAAAACCCGCGTTCATAAACAAACAAAAGCCCGCCGAGCGACAGAGGCAAAAGGGAGAGCAAAAACGAAACGTTAATAAAGGCCACCGTACTCCATGCTCCTTGCCCTATTACGATGAGTGCGCTTGCCGCCAGCATCGCAACGACGAGCCATCCAGTCCGCACAGCCGTTTGTTTCATATCGTCTGTTCCCGCCTTTCCCTTCTCACTGCTTATTTTATCATAAATCATGTGGGCGGGAAGATTGTCAAAATTATTAACAAAATTATATTGAAAAATATAGAATAACCTGGAAGTTCAGGAGAGATTTGCTTCGAAGCTGAAAGGAAGGGCAAAAAAAATCATATTGTAAGCGTTTTCTTTTTTCTGTAGGCAGAAATTTTTTGTTTACTTTTTTGTTTACAATGGTGGCAAAAGTCGTTACAATGCAGGTGTAAATGCAATCCGATCCTCTCCCGTTTGTAAGTAGTTTGAATTTTTTTATTTTAAGGAAATAAAAAATCCTTTTCAAATATACTATCACAGGATATAATAAGCGATGTAAGTACAATCTTCTGAAATCAAACGGTTCAGAAGATTTGTAATACACTACATAAACCTAAGGGGGGTTTTTAGTGAAGAAGCGATTTTCTTTCTTCCTCGTCCTGCTTCTCGCGCTGTCAACGTTCCTCGCGGCGTGTGGCGGAGGCAAGGACAACAACAACGCTCAAGGCGGCCAGGGCGGCGAAAAGCCGGCGGAGAAAAAGGAGCAGGTGCTGAACTTGCTTGAAAGCCAAGAGATCCCGTCGCTTGACTCGGCGCTCGCTACCGACCAAGTATCGTTTATCGTGTTGAACAACGTCATGGAAGGTCTGTACCGTTTAGGCAAAGACAACAAGCCGGTGCCAGGGATCGCGGAAAGCTATGAAGTGAGCCAAGACGGCAAAACGTATACATTCAAGCTTCGCAAAGATGCGAAATGGTCCAACGGCGATCCGGTGACGGCGCACGATTTCGAATTCGCCTGGAAGCGCGTGCTTGATCCGAAGACGAAATCGGAATATGCGTACATCATGTACGACATTAAAAACGCGGAAGAAGCCAACACAGGCAAGGTGCCGCTTGACCAAGTCGGCGTCAAAGCCCTTGATGACTACACCCTTAAAGTCGAGCTGAAAAACCCAGTTCCGTATTTCGTCGGCTTGACAGCGTTTGGCACGTTTATGCCGCAAAACGAAAAATTTGTCAAAGCTCAAGGCGACAAATATGGATTGGAGGCGAATACAACATTGTACAACGGCCCGTTCGTGTTGAGCGAGTGGAAGCACGAACAAGGTTGGGTATATACGAAAAACCCGAACTACTGGGACAAAGACAACGTCAAGCTGGAAAAAGTCAATGTGAAAGTCGTGAAAGACACGGCGACAGCCGTCAACTTGTATGAAACAAAACAAGCGGACCGCGTCGGCTTGACGGCGGAGTTCGTGGATAAGTACAAAAACGACAAAAACTTCCATACGAAATTGGATCCGTCGCTCTATTGGCTGCGCATGAACACGAAAAAAGAACCGTTGAACAACGTCAACGCCCGCAAAGCGATTGCGATGGCCATCGACACGCAAGCGATGGTCGATACGCTCTTGAACAACGGTTCGATTCCGGCGAAGTTCACCGTTCCGAAAGACTTCGTCACCGGTCCGGATGGCAAAGACTTCCGCGATGTGAATGGCGATTTGGTCAATTACAATCCGGATGAAGCGAAAAAATTGTGGGAGCAAGCGAAAAAAGAGCTGGGCAAAGACAAATTTACGCTTGAATTGCTGAACTATGACACCGACAACGCGAAGAAAATCGGCGAGTACGTCAAAGCGCAGCTTGAGCAAAACTTGCCGGGCTTGACGGTCAACATTAAACAGCAGCCGTTCGCGCAAAAACTGAAGCTCGAAAGCAACATGCAATATGATTTGTCGTTCTCCGCCTGGGGTCCGGACTATCAAGACCCGATGACGTTCCTGCAGCTTTGGACGTCGACAAGCCCGCACAACAAAACGGGTTGGTCGAACGCTGAATACGACAAGCTGATCAAAGACGCGCAAACGACGCTTGCCAACGATCAGCAAGCTCGTTGGGATGCGATGCTGAAAGCAGAAAAAATCGTCTTTGAAGGAATGCCGATCGCTCCGCTGTACCAACGCGGCGCTGCCTATTTGCAACGCGAGTATGTCAAAGACTTCGTCACGCATACATTCGGCGCCGACTACAGCTTGAAATGGGCGTATGTCGAGTAATCCGTTGTTCTCTTGAATGAAAATGAGGAGGAGAGTATATGCCTAGGCATATACTCTCCTTTTGCCTGCCAAGGCGAAAAATGTCGAAAAACAACGAAGATTATAGAAAAGCAGAGGAGGTGCGGTCATGGCGCGGTATACGCTTCAGCGGTTCGTTTATATGATTATCACGTTGTTTATCATTGCGACGTTGACGTTCTTTTTAATGAAGCTGTTGCCTGGTTCGCCGCTTCAGAACCAAGAGAAATTAACGCCGGAACAGAAGGCGCTTATTTTAAAAGAGTACGGATTGGATAAGCCCGTGCCGGTTCAATACATTCAATATTTAGGGAATTTGTTGAAAGGAGACTTGGGGGTATCGTTCCAATATGACAACCGCCCCGTGACAGAGCTCATCAGCGATCGAATCGGCCCGTCGGCCCAGCTCGGGTTTCAGGCGATTGTGTTTGGGACGATCGTTGGGTTGATTCTCGGAATTGTCGCGGCGATTCGACATAATCATTGGGAAGATTACACCGCTACGGTCATTGCGGTGTTGGGCGCCTCGATTCCGTCGTTTGTGTTAGGGGGGTTTTTGCAATATTTTATCGCTGTGAAACTGCAATGGCTTCCGGTCGCTTTTTGGGAAGGCTTCAAATATACGATTCTCCCGACATTGGCGCTGTCTGTCGGGGTCATCGCTAGCATCGCCCGTTTTATGCGCACAGAAATGCTGGAAGTGTTAAGCTCTGACTACATTTTGACGGCTCGGGCGAAAGGGATCAGCCAGGCGGGGGTTATCATCAAGCACGCCATCCGCAACTCGCTTATCCCCGTCATTACCATTTTAGGACCGATGACCGTCAATTTAATGACGGGAACGCTTGTCATTGAGAAACTGTTTGCTGTCCCTGGTCTTGGGGAACAGTTTGTCCGTTCGATTGAACTGAACGATTACCCGGTTATTATGGGAACGACGTTGTTTTATTCCGCCTTGTTGATTTTGGCAGTATTCATCGTTGATGTGTTGTACGGGGTTGTCGACCCACGCATCCGGTTAGCGGGAGGGAAAAAATGATGGCGAAACAACAATACGAACAACTGTCACCGGAATGGTTTCAGCCCGCCCCGCCGAACGTTGGTGAGCAGGAAAAAATCAATCGTCCAAGCTTGACGTTTTGGCAGGATGCTTGGCTTCGCCTTCGGGAAAACAAGGCAGCGATCGTCGGGCTCGTGATGATTATCATCTTGGCGCTCATGGCGATCATCGCCCCGATGGCGAGCGACCGGACGTATAAAGATCAAAACTTGCGGCATGCGAAACTTCCACCGAAAATCCCGGTGCTTGAACATATTCATTGGCTTCCGTTTGACGGCCGGGATGCGAGCGGCGTTGATGTGTATAAACAGCGCGGCGTGAAAGAGTACTATTGGTTTGGCACGGATGACTTAGGACGCGACTTGTGGGTGAGGACGTGGTATGGCACGCGTATCTCCCTTTACATTGGTTTGCTGGCGGCGTTGATCGACTTATTGATCGGGATTGCGTACGGCGGCATTTCCGGCTACTATGGCGGCCGCGTCGACAATGTGATGCAGCGGATCATCGAAATTTTAAACGGCATCCCGTATTTAATTATGGTCATTTTGTTCATTTTGATTTTTGAGCCTGGAATCATTTCCATCACGCTGGCGATGGTCATTACCGGTTGGACGACGATGGCGCGGATCGTGCGCGGACAAGTGTTGAAATTAAAGAACATGGAATACGTGCTGGCGGCAAGGACGCTCGGAGCGCCGACATCACGGATTATTTTCAAACATTTGATCCCGAACGTCATCGGCCCGATCATTATTACGACGATGTTCACGATTCCATCGGCCATCTTCACTGAGGCGTTTTTGAGCTTTATCGGCCTTGGCATCCGTCCGCCGGAAGCGTCGCTTGGCTCGCTTGTCAATGACGGATACAAATCGATCCAAACATATCCGCATTTAATGATTATTCCGGCCGTTGTCATCAGCTTGCTCATTTTAAGCTTCAACTTGGTGGCAGACGGAATTCGCGATGCACTCGACCCGAAAATGCGCAAATAACCGACGGAAGGGGTGAAACCGATGGAGAAAATTTTGCAGGTGAACGATTTGCATATTTCCTTTGACATCCACGCCGGTGAAGTGCAGGCGGTTCGCGGCGTCACGTTCGACTTGTATAAGGGAGAAACGCTGGCGATCGTCGGCGAGTCAGGGTCTGGGAAATCAGTGACTTCAAAAGCGTTGATGCGCCTGTTGCCGACGCCGCCGAGCCGAATCAAGCAAGGGGAAATTTTATTTGAAGGAAAAGACTTGACCAAGCTGTCGGAGAAAGACATGCAATCGATCCGCGGGGCGAAAATTTCAATGATTTTCCAAGATCCGATGACGTCGCTCAACCCGACGATGACGATCGGAAAGCAAATTATGGAAGCAATTTTAAAACATCAAAAGCTGTCGAAAGAGGAAGCGCGCAAACGGGCGATTGAACTATTGCAGCTGGTCGGCATTAAAAACGCCGAGCTGCGCATGAAGCAATACCCGCACCAATTTTCCGGCGGAATGCGCCAGCGTGTTGTCATCGCCATCGCCTTGGCGTGCAATCCGAAAATTTTGATCGCTGATGAACCGACGACCGCGCTGGATGTGACGATTCAGGCGCAAATTTTGGAGTTGATGAAAGACATTCAGAAAAAGCTCGGCATGTCGATTATTTTCATCACCCATGATTTAGGGGTTGTCGCCAACATGGCCGACCGAGTGGCGGTGATGTATGCCGGGAAAATCGTGGAGATCGGCACGGTGGATGAAATTTTTTACAATCCGAAACATCCGTACACCTGGGGATTGCTCGCCTCGATGCCGAGCCTTGATCATAAAGATACGGAGCTGTATTCGATCCCGGGCTCGCCGCCGGATTTGTTAAATCCGCCAAAAGGCGATGCGTTTGCGCCGCGCAATCCGTATGCGCTCAAAATCGACTATGAGCTCGAGCCGCCGATGTTCCAAGTGTCTGATACGCACTATGCGGCGACATGGCTGTTGCATGAAAAGGCACCGAAAGTGGAACCGCCGGCGATCGTGCGCGAACGGATGAAACGGTTTGCTGACATCGTCGCCCGGAAAGGAGGGAAGCCGCGTGGCTAAGCAAAAGCTGCTTGAAGTGAAAAACTTAAAACAATACTTCCCGGCCGGCCGCGGCGAGGTGGTGAAAGCGGTCGACGGCGTCACGTTTGACATTTATAAAGGAGAAACGTTCGGCCTTGTCGGCGAGTCGGGCTGCGGCAAGTCGACAACGGGGCGGACGATCATTCGGCTGTATGAGGCGACAGACGGAGAAGTACTGTTTAACGGCGTTAACGTACACGGCAAAAAATCAAAAAAAGAGCTGAAAGAGTTAAACCGAAAAATGCAAATGATTTTCCAAGATCCGTATGCGTCGTTGAATCCGCGGATGACGGTCGCCGACATTATCGCTGAGGGTATTGACATCCACGGATTGGCGAAAACGAAAGAGGAGCGGATGCAGCGCGTCTATGAGCTGCTTGAGACGGTCGGGTTGAACCGCGAGCATGCGAGCCGCTATCCGCATGAGTTTTCCGGCGGGCAACGCCAGCGGATCGGCATCGCCCGGGCGCTCGCCGTCGAACCGGAATTCATCATCGCCGATGAGCCGATCTCGGCGCTGGACGTTTCCATTCAGGCGCAAGTCGTCAACTTGCTGAAGCGCCTGCAGCGTGAAAAAGGGTTGACGTACTTGTTTATTGCCCATGACTTGTCGATGGTCAAATACATCAGCGACCGGATCGGCGTGATGTATTTCGGGAAAATGGTCGAGCTCGCTGAATCGGAAGAGCTGTACCGCAATCCGATCCACCCATACACGAAGGCGCTCTTGTCGGCCATTCCGCTTCCTGATCCGGAAACGGAGCGGACGCGCAAGCGGATCGTTTACGATCCGGCGCAACATGGCTACAAAGATGGAGAGGAACTTGAATTCCGCGAAATTACGCCTGGCCATTTTGTGCTTTGTTCGGAGGAAGAGTATAAGCGGTATCGGGCGATGTATGCCTAGCCGAATCGAAAAAAGCGCCGCTCTTTCACCGCTGCATGATGCGAACGGTGAAAGAGCGGCGCCCACCTATGCGCCTGTTTTGGCGCGTTATTTTTTTCCCCCGACGACTTTCCATCCTTGTTGGATGCGGCGGGAGGCCTCGACATGCTTTCCACTTTTGTTTCGGCCGAACAACCGCTCTCCGATCGTGTTGCTGATATTCCCCATCAATGCGGTGAGGACGACGATCAATGCCGAAGCAATGGCAAAGTCGATGAAATAGCCGGCCATCGGTTCTTCCTCCCTTTTCCTTTTCTACTTTGATTGTAGAGGATTTGCCTTCACTTTGGAAGAGGAAAGAAAATTGCATTTATCATCGAAAAACTATATCTTTCTTGGCCGATGTATTGTATAATATATTATGTTGAAGTCATTTCAATTTGCAAACGATTGGCAAAGCGGCTGATCGCCAGACTGGCGTCCAGGCCGTGTCGCTATGCTGTCAGACGTCAAACCGGCATAGCGGTGCACGTCTGTCGTCTGACGGACGAGGGAAGCAAGGGATTCCTTGTCAAAAGGAGTGATCGAAGTGGTCAAGCTATACACATCACCGAGCTGCACGTCATGCCGGAAGGCGAAGGCGTGGCTCGAGAAGCACAATATTCCTTATGTAGAACGCAATATTTTCTCTGAACCGCTCACGGTTGAAGAGATTAAAGAAATTTTGCGGATGACGGAAACGGGAACGGACGAAATCATTTCGACCCGTTCGAAAGTATTCCAGAAGCTGAACATTAACTTGGAAGCTTTGCCGCTGCAAGATTTGTACGAGCTGATTCAGAAAAACCCAGGAATTTTGCGCCGGCCGATCATCATTGATGAAAAGCGGCTGCAAGTCGGTTATAACGAAGATGAAATCCGCCGCTTTCTGCCGCGCAAAGTGCGGGCGTATCAGCTTCGTGAAGCGCAGCGGCTGGTGAACGGGTAATAAAAAAACTTCTACATGGTCTGCCATGTAGAAGTTTTTTATCATTTGCTTTATGTGGCGCGCGACCGGCGGTGGGCCGCCAAGCCGAGCAAAACGGCAAGAATGGCCGTTAAGACCGGAAACAACGCCTCCCAGCGCGGGTCGTAAAACGGACGCAGCCGCTCTTCGGCAGTGATCATGTTTCCGGCTGTGTATGCCAAAAGGGCGCCGCCGGCATAAATCAGAAACGAAAACCGTTCCATGGCATAAAGGATGATTTTGCTGCCTAAAATGATGATAGGAACAGAAAAAAGAAAGCCAAAGATGACAAGCCCCATATGGCCTTGGGATGCTCCGGCGATGGCGATGACGTTGTCCATGCCCATAACGACATCGGCGGCGACGATCGTCTGGACGGCTTTCCAAAGCGACGGTTCGGCTTTAATGGCGGCATGTTTTTCGTCTTTTTTCCCCATGAGCTTCAAGGCGATCCAAAACAGGAGGAGGCCGCCAGCTAGCTGCAGAAACGGGATGGTCAACAGCCATACGACCGCTGCGGTCAGCAAAATGCGGACGGCGATCGCCAGCGCCGTGCCGAGGACAATGGCGATGTTCCGCTTTTGTTCCGGCAAGTTGCGGCTCGCTAACGCAATGACAACCGCATTGTCCCCGCCAAGAATGACATCAATGCCGATAATCAGCAAGATAGAAACGATGTATTCATCCACCATAGGCGTCCCTCATTCCGTTCGTGTTCATCATCATTATAGTAGGGCATGGCCGGTTTCATAACCAATTTTTTAAAATGCGTTTTTTTATTTTCCTTCTTTCGCTTTTTATCATAAAATAAAAGTACAAGATCATAAGTTTTGATTTAAATAGTTTCAGGGGCACAATCCCTTCCTTTTTTACTTCTCTGTTTTAGAAGGGAGAGTTGAGAAATGGAAATCGAACGCATCAATGAACATACGGTGAAGTTCTACATTTCCTATGTTGATATAGAGGAGCGCGGCTTTGACCGCGAGGAAATTTGGTACAATCGGGAACGAAGCGAAGAATTATTTTGGGAAATGATGGATGAAGTTCATGGGGAAAGCGATTTTTCGCTCGATGGCCCGCTTTGGATCCAAGTGCAGGCGCTCGAAAAAGGTCTTGAAGTCGTCGTGACGAAAGCGCAGTTGTCCAAAGACGGAAGCAAGCTCGAGCTGCCGCTTCCAGAAGAGAAATGGCGCGAGTTTTCGTTGTCAGCTGGTGAAAAGGTGGAATCGCTGTTCGGCCACCATTTCCACTTTGGTCAAAACGGGGACGCCGAGGAGAGAGAAGAGCAAGATGTCCTTCAATTCATCCTTTCGTTCAAGGATATCGAGGATGTCATTTCCTTGGCCCATCGCGCTGACTTCTCTCGGTTGTCGAATCGCCTGTTCCAATTTGAAGGCCGCTATTACTTGTTCGTGGAGTTTGACGAGCGCTACACCGAGCAGGAAGTGGACAATATGCTCAGCCTTCTGTTGGAATACGGAAGAGATTCCCAGCTGACGATTTATCGACTTGAAGAATACGGGACTGAAATTATGGGCGACAATGCACTTGAAACGATCAAAACGTATTTTCCAGCCTTATAATGTTTCCATTCCGCCGATTTCGCCGCCAGAAATCGGCGTTTTCTACGTTAGCGGAAGAAAAACGGCCATCATGAAGAGCCGGGTGGAGGGGTTTTGTTGCGAAACACATCGAGAGTGGCGATTCTCGTCGTCATTGTCGGCGCGTTGCTGGCATTGACGAACGGGTTTTGGGAAGGGAAGCTGCTTGGTCTTTTCAGCGTATTGATGTCTTGTTCCGTCATCTTTATTGCGCTGGTCATTTCTCTTGAGAATCGAAAGCCGGCGCACACGATCGCTTGGCTGGCGGTGCTGGGGAGCTTTCCGATTGTCGGCTTTTTGTTTTATTTATTGTTCGGACGCAACTATTGGCAACAACGGCGCTATAAAAAGAAAGCCGATTTTGATGAGGCGGTGCTGCTCAAGTTTCAAGAGCCGTCGCCGATTGCCGTCGAACGGCTGCCGATGGCGCCCCATCAGCGTCCGCTTTTGCGCCTTGCTTATCGCATCGGCCAGCATCCGGTTTCGCTTGCTTCGCAGACGGCGGTGTTGACGAACGGAGAGGAGACATTTTCTTCTATTTTTGCTGAACTGGAAAAAGCGGAACACCATATTCATTTAGAATATTATATTGTCCGTCATGATGAAATCGGCCAACAGTTGAAGCGCGTCTTGATGGAAAAAGCGCGTCAAGGTGTGCGCGTCCGTTTTTTGTATGATGCTGTCGGCAGCTGGAAGCTGTCGAACGATTATATCGAAGAGCTGCGCGCTGCCGGGGTTGAGATGATCCCGTTTTCGCCGGTGCGCCTGCCGTTTTTAAGCAACCAAATCAACTTCCGCAACCACCGGAAAATCATCGTCATTGACGGGAGTGTTGGCTTTGTCGGCGGGCTGAATATTGGCGACGAGTATTTAGGAAAAAACGAGTATTTCGGATTTTGGCGCGACACGCATTTGTTGATCCGGGGCGAAGCAGTCCGGACGTTGCAGCTTATTTTTTTGCAAGATTGGTATTATATGACGGGAGAGCGGCTGCTGACGCCGGACTACTTGTCGCCGCCTCGCATTGTAGAAGAAGGGCAAGGCGGCGTCCAGCTCATCGCCGGCGGTCCGGATCAAAAGTGGGAGGTCATTAAGCAGCTGTATTTTGCTATGATCACAGCAGCGAAACGGTCGATTTGGGTGGCTTCGCCGTATTTTGTGCCGGATGAAGACATTTTGACGGCGCTGAAAGTGGCAGCGCTAAGCGGCATTGATGTGCGGTTGCTTGCGCCGAAGCGGCCGGACAAAAAAATCGTTTTTTACGCTTCGCGCTCGTATTTTCCCGAGCTGCTCGAGGCAGGGGTAAAAATTTATGAGTATGAACGCGGGTTTTTGCACAGCAAAGTCATCGTCGTCGATGGCGAGCTCGCCTCGATCGGCACGGCGAACATGGATATGCGCAGTTTCCATTTAAACTTTGAAGTGAACGCCTTTTTGTATTATACCGACAGCATTCATAAACTCGTCCGCAACTTTTTGGAAGATTTTCGCCACGCTTCCATGATCGACTACGAACAGTTTCAACAGCGCCCGTTCCGGGTGCGTATCGCTGAATCGGTCTCCCGGCTGTTGTCGCCTCTGTTGTAACCAACCGCTTGTAAACGCCAGTCCGCCGAATCGGCGGACTTTTTTCGACGCAGTTTGGCTTTGGGCAGGAAAACCGGCGATGGTCAACGAATAAAAGGGAAGAACCGAACGGTGAAGGGGGGGCAGCAGAGAACAATTCCAGCTGTTCCCGCTCACGGACAACTATTTTTTACTGGAAAGGAAGTGATCATGTTGTTTGTCGCTCTCGCCGCTGATGGCAGGACGGTTTCGCTTGCCGGGGCGGAAAGATGGGAACGAGAGGGGCTGATGCGCCTGAAACGACAGGAACCGTTTTTTTGTCCCGCGTGCCGTCAAGAAGTGGTGCTCCGGTCGGGCCGCTACCGTTTGCCGCATTTCGCCCATCGAAAAGGGGCGGCCTGCCCGGTCGAGCACGAACCGGAGTCGGAGCGTCACTTAACTGGGAAGCGAGACTTATTCGCGTGGCTCATTCGCCAAGGCATGGAGGCGAAGCTCGAGCCGTATTTGCCCGCCATCAAGCAGCGTCCTGACGTATTGTTCCGCCATGGCCCACACCTTTATGCCCTCGAATACCAATGTTCCACGATCGATGAATCGCTGTTTCGCGAACGCAATGACGGCTACCGTCTCCTTGGCATCCGCCCGTTGTGGGTGTTAGGAGCCCATCATTTGCGGCGTTCGCCAAAATATTCGGGGGAAGTGCAACTCTCCCGGTTTCAATGGTTGTTTGCCCATCGCGCTCCACATTCAGTCGTTCCACATATATGGTACTACAGTCCAGAGACGAAACGCTTCATCCGTCTTTTTCGCCCGTTGCCGCTATCGGTGCAGCGAACATTGGCCGTGGTCGATTCAATTCCGCTTTCGTCGTTTTCGTTCCCCGATTGGATGGCCCCCTGCCCGCTGCCGCTTCCATCCGAGTTTTGGGAGCGATGGCTCGAACGAAAAAAACAATGGCGGCGGACGTTTCCGCTTTATCCGAACCAAACCGTGCGCCGCATTTGTGCTGATTTTTACCAGGCGGGCATCGTTCCGTCACTGTTTCCGACCGAAGCAGGCTGGCCAGTGCCGCGGGGGTATTTATGGGAGACGGCGCCGTTCATTTGGCAAACGTATGTCCTTTTGTTTCTTCTTGGAAAGACCGGACGGCCGGCAACGGCAGTATCTTTATTTCAGTGGCTCGATGACAAAATCCGCACCGGCCGCCTTGTTCCGCGCCGGCTGCCGCTTGTCGGCCGGGATACGTATCGTGAGGCCGTCGGCGAGTATTTGCATTGGTTGAGCCTGCTCGGCTATCTCCGCCGCGAAGAGGGCGACCAGCTTCATTTGGTGAAGCCGCTGTCGTTTCCGTCGACCGTCGATCAGATGATTCATCAAGATGCTGCGCTTCTTGAGCAAATTCACCAAACGTCGGCGCTTAGCTGCTATTGGTCAACACTTGAGTTCGGGAGAGTGGAAAAAATGAGCAGAAAACAGGAAAAGATGAACGGAATGGTGAATAATAATTCGTGTATCGATTATTTGGATAAGGAGGAATGATGACGGTGGAGGAAAAGAAAGCGAAAAAGTCGCTGCCGCTGCGAAGCGAGATTCCCGTGGAAGAAACGTGGCGGCTTGAGGACATTTTTCCTACCGATGACGCCTGGGAAGAAGAATTCAAACAAGTGAAGGCACTGATTCCAAAGCTTGGCGAATACAAAGGGCGGCTTGGCGAATCGCCGGAAGTGCTGTATGAAGCATTGCAATACCAAGATGACGTATCGATGCGCCTCGGCAAGCTGTATACATACGCCCATATGCGCTATGATCAAGATACGACTAACTCGTTTTACCAAGGGCTCGACGCCCGGGCGAAAAGCTTGTACAGCGAAGCATCGAGCGCGATGGCGTTTATCGTGCCGGAAATTTTGGCGATCGATGAAGCGGTGCTGCGCTCGTTTTTGGAACAATACGAGCCGCTTCGCTTGTATGCGCACGCGTTAGACGAAATTACGCGCCAGCGCCCGCACGTGCTGTCGGCGGAAGAGGAGGCGATCTTGGCGCAGGCGGCCGAGGTGATGCAGGCGACATCCGACACGTTCAGCGCGTTGAACAACGCTGATTTGACGTTTCCGACGATCATCGATGAAAACGGTGAGGAAGTCGAAGTCACGCACGGCCGGTTCATTCGCTTTTTAGAAAGCACGGACCGCCGTGTCCGCCGCGATGCGTTCCATGCGGTGTACCATACGTACGAAAAGTTTCAAAACACGTTTGCCAGCACGCTTGCCGGAACGGTGAAAAAACATAACTTTTTTGCCCGCGTCC
This sequence comes from Geobacillus sp., assembly GCF_017515625.1. Classification (NCBI taxonomy): domain Bacteria; kingdom Bacillati; phylum Bacillota; class Bacilli; order Caryophanales; family Anoxybacillaceae; genus Geobacillus; species Geobacillus sp. The sequence goes on along the minus strand of NZ_JAFWFM010000003.1, from coordinate 7,708 downwards.
GCCGTTATGAATCGGCGCGCCAAGCGGCGCTCGATGCCAACAACATCCCGGAGAGCGTGTACGACAACTTGATTGCCACGGTTCATGAACATTTGCCGCTTTTGCATCGCTATGTGCGGCTGCGCAAACAAGTGTTGGGGCTTGACGAGCTCCATATGTATGACTTGTACACGCCGCTTGTGCAAGATGTGAAAATGGACGTGACGTACGAGGAAGCGAAGCAATATATGCTTGACGGGCTGGCGCCGCTCGGCGAGGAGTATGTAGCGATCGTCAAAGAAGGGCTTGACAACCGTTGGGTCGATGTGCGCGAGAACAAAGGGAAGCGGAGCGGTGCGTATTCGTCGGGAGCGTATGGCACCCATCCGTACATTTTGCTCAATTGGCAGGACAACGTTCACAACTTGTTTACGCTCGTCCATGAGTTTGGCCACTCGGTCCATAGCTACTATACGCGCAAAACGCAGCCGTATCCGTACGCCCATTATTCGATTTTCGTCGCTGAAGTGGCGTCAACGTGCAATGAAGCGCTCTTGAACGATCACTTGCTGAAAACGATTGATGATGAGAAGAAACGGTTGTACTTGTTGAACCATTATCTTGAGGGATTCCGCGGCACTGTCTTTCGGCAGACGATGTTTGCGGAATTCGAGCATCTGATCCACCTGAAGGCGCAACAGGGCGAAGCGTTAACGGCTGAGACGCTCACCTCGCTTTATTATGATTTAAACAAAAAGTATTTTGGCGATGAGATTGTGGTCGACCAAGAAATCGGCTTGGAATGGTCGCGCATTCCGCATTTTTATTACAACTATTATGTGTACCAATATGCGACCGGCTTCAGCGCGGCAACAGCGCTCAGCAAACAAATCTTAGAGGAAGGCGAACCGGCGGTGAAACGGTACATTGACTTTTTAAAAGCCGGCAGCTCGGACTACCCAATCGAAGTGCTGAAAAAAGCCGGCGTTGATATGACGAGCGCCGAGCCGATCCGCCAAGCGTGCCAAGTGTTTGCGGAGAAGCTTGATGAGATGGAGCAGCTGCTTGAGAAATGAAACGAATGCGGCGCTACAGCCGCATTCGTTTGGATGGAAATCCACGAAACTGATGGCGGCGGTTCCATGTTGTCGCCAATCCAAGCAAGGAGAGAAACAAAAGCGGCATGGTCGCCCAAAGCGGAAGGAGCTGCATGAGGCCCAACAAGTTCAGAATAAAGGCGGCAGTGGATGCCGCCGCCCAAAGGGATAAGACGATGCGCTGCTTCATGGCGATGGCCCCCCCTCTTCCCATTTGCTTTAGTTGATGGCTCTTCACCACAACATGTACTTGACAAGCAATACGGTTTCCTGCACAAAGATGTGCAAAAATCACTGATTTGTTGATTTTCCCTCACAAGCGTAAATAGGGTATGTTCAGAAAAAAACAAGTACAACTTTTGGGGAAGAGCCTAGTTGATTATATGCTGTTTGTCTGCCTGATCATGACGTAGGAGAATTATGACAATAATGTGAACAAACGAGCAAATGGGTTGACAATTTGATCGGCCGTTTGTTAAGATATAGATATGAACGGAAGACAAAACCTAAACCTGATACCCCTTTGTTTGACCGTGAACAATTTCTCCCATCCCCTTTGTTGTCTTGGCAACAAGAAAAAGCCCGGCTTCGGCCGGGCCTTTTCTTGTCGGTCGCACGCTACAGGCGGGCTTTTTCGATATAGCGCCAAAACGTTCCATGCTTGACAGGCACCCGCTCGACCTTTTGTTTCAGCTGCAGCTTTTTCATTTCCGTTTCCGCTTCTTGGATGGTCCAATTGTACACAACGGCAACTTCTTTCGTGGCGACGGACTTAAAATGGCTTAAAAATGATTCCAGTGGAGGGGGAGGAGACGGCTTGGGATGGAAGCCAAGCATTTCGGCGATCAGTTCGACGTAAATGTCATACGGATAGCATCCGGAAATTTTAATGCCTTCATCTTCAATGTTTTCATTAAATAAGACAAGCGTCGGTATTTCGTCGACATCCATTTCCGACGTGATTTTCAAATCACATTGGAACGCTTTTACCGCTCCCGGAGAGTGCATGTCGCGCAGAAATTCATCGACGTCAAGACCAGCTTCGGCGGCGCATTCGGCGAGCACCGACAAATCAGAGACATTTTGTTTTTCGAGAAAGAGCTGTTCTTGCAGCTTGCGTAAAAAGCGGAGGCCGGCCCGCTTTCCTTGCATTTCCGCCGCTTTAATGGCGAGTGATGGGGCGAACGGGCTTGAAATCCGATTTTCGAGCCAAACGCTGCCGTCGCATGACATGCCGGTGCGGCAAGCCGCCCATTCCCATGCTTTGGCCATTGCCTCCGGCTTTGTTCCTTTGTGCGCGCCCCATGTCGCCCATGTTCCGCTCAATATGTGCCTTAAGGTAAAAAAACGGCCGTATTCGATCGTCAGTTTTTTGATGACTGGTTCAAGCCCCCAGCATTCCGGGCATAAAGGATCGATAAACAAATACAGCTCGAGCGGTTTGTTCGTGTTGCCTAGCGGCTGGGAAGGGTAGCAAGTTGATGTCGTCTTCCCAGCAAACTTCTCACTCAAGGGTATGCTCCTTTCTGTCCAGATGATCTGGGGTATTGACCATATGATGGGCGGTGAGTACGAGCCGGTGATAAAACTGTTCGCGCGCCGGCCCGGACAAGCCGATTTCGTCCATGGCTGCCCGCATGCAGGCAAGCCATGCTTCCGCCCGCTTCGGCGTGATTTCAAAGCGGAGATGGCGCGCCCTCATCATGGGGTGTCCATGCTCTGCCGTGTAAAGAGGGGGGCCGCCTAAATATTGTGTTAAAAACTGTTTTTGCTTGCGGGCGGTTTCCGTCAAATCGTCAGGGAAAATGGGCCGCAAGTCCGGATGCGCGGCCACGCGACGGTAAAATGCTTCGACAAGTTTCGCAACCTTCTCCTCTCCGCCGATCGCCTCATAAAGAGTTTGCCATTGTTCACCCATCGCGGATGCTCCTTTTGTTTGAAAATCATTCGTTGTCGTTTGATTGCTATTTTATCAACAGCACGCATGGATCTCAAACAAAGTGACTCGAGCGCCGCTCGTTTATGTGCGGTAGCTTTTTAACACGCGTTCGACATACGCCCGCGTTTCGGCAAATGGCGGCACGCTCCCATAGCGGTCGACGTGCCCGGGCCCGGCGTTGTAGGCGGCTAAGGCGAGAGTGATATTCCCATTGTACCGGTCAAGGAGCTGGCGCAAATATTTTACGCCGCCGTCGATGTTTTGCGCCGGATCAAGCGGGTTGTGGACGCCGAGCATTTTTGCCGTGCTTGGCATGAGCTGCATGAGTCCAAGCGCTCCAGCCGGGCTTTTCGCATCGGGACGGAAATTTGACTCATGGCGAATGACGGCGCGGATGAGCTGCGGGTCAACGTCGTATTTTTCCGCTGCCGCCGCGATGAAAGCATCGATAGAAGAAGATGAGTTGGTTGCAGCACCCGCTTCATGTTCGAGCGGGGCGCTGCGATGGCCGGCGGGCGCCGGGGGCTGACCGCTTAGGGCAGCTTGAGGCGCCTCGGCAGAAGATTCCTCACCGCGGCTGAGCGATTCGGCAAGCAAGCTTGAAAACAAGGATGGCACCGGCGATGGCAACAGGCTGGAGCGTCCGGGTGAGAACGCATTGAGTGCCTGCCATTCGATGAGCAGCTTTAATGGCGAAACGGTCATCGTCTTTCCTCCATTTCTTTCATGCGGGCGTAAAAGCGGGCGATTTTGTTTGGCGCCGGGCGGCGCGGGATGCCGAGTGCCTCAAGCAGGCGCAAAAACCGCTTTTCACCCGCTTCCACGTGATCCACTTCATACTCAAGTTCGTAATCTTCGCTTTGCAAGTAGAAGTTGCGGTCAAGGAAAAGCGTACCGCCTTCGTACGGCCATTGGGCGCGTTCGGTGACAAGAGAGCCGAAATGGCGCACGTTGGATGGATCAATGCCCAGTTCCGCAAGCAAGGCCGCGATCGTTCCGTGCAGCGGCACGCCCGTGAGCAGCGCCTCCGCTTCGGAAGGGGTGAGCGGCACGTGCGTCTCGAGAAGCGCCCCATCCGCCCGCGTTTGTTTCAGCGTCAGCGTAAACCGCCCTTCTTTCGCCCGGATGCGCAGCGCTGCCGCCCGTTCTTTTAAGGCGAATGACGGAGTGTCAAAGTAATGGTTTTCCTGGCGGAAGAAAGCGCCATCATCCAACCGGAAGGCGGCGCGGACGGCCGCAAATTCCGCTGCCGTTAACAAGTTTTTCAATTCGATTTCGACCTCTTGATGCATCGTAAATCTCCCTCGGGAAAGATCATCGTCTCCCTCTATTATCAGCTGTTTTTCGGCGAATATCAATTATTTCGCCCGCATAGGCTGAATATGGTAAAATAAAGGGCGGATGGTTGGTGTGGAAGGAGAGAAAGCATGAACGAAAAATGGATCGTCGAGCGGGCAGAGCGAAAAGACGGCCGGCTCTGGCTGAAGGTTGATGATGCGCTTGTTTTGCCCGCCGGTGTTATGCCGAAGCGCCATATGCTTGTTGACTCAGATGCATTGGCGTTTGTGTATATATTGGAAACCGAGGATCGCTTTCTATATGTCATGGTTCCGAAGCCGTGGTGGCCTGAGCTAAAGGCGGCGCTTGACGCCAAGGAGCCGGTCTGGCTTCGATGTGGAGAGAGGACGCTTGAGCTTGAACAGTTTCACGATGAACTGTCTTATTTGCTTGAAAATATTCGCGGCAACGCCAACTATGGCGAGGCGCTTGAACGAGCAGTACAAGAGATGTTTTTTACCGGATGAGCCGTCCGGTTGCCTGCCTTTGGGCGTGAGGGGAGGCGGAGCGCGCCCAAGGCCGCTTACCGTCAAAGCGGCGCTGGGAAGGTGCGGATGCTTTCTCTTGGCCCAGGCTGTCAGGAAATTGAAAATAGATAGGCAGGTGGTACGATGGTAAACCATTGGGATTTGTTTTTAGCCCCGTATAAGCAGGCAGTCGAAGAGCTGAAAGTAAAGTTGCGAGGCATTCGCGCCCAGTTTGAGATGATTGAAGCGCACTCGCCGATTGAGTTTGTCACCGGACGCGTGAAGCCGGTTGCCAGCATTTTAGACAAGGCGCAAAAGAAAAACATCCCGCTCGACCGCCTCGAGGAAGAGATGCAAGATATTGCAGGACTGCGCATCATGTGCCAGTTTGTCGACGATATTAAAACGGTCGTCGAGCTGCTGCGCCAGCGCAACGATTTTACAATCGTCGAGGAGCGCGACTATGTCACGCAAAAGAAAGAAAGCGGCTATCGTTCATACCACCTCGTCATTCGGTATCCGGTGCAGACGATCCGCGGCGAGAAAAATATTTTGGCGGAAATTCAAATCCGCACGCTGGCGATGAACTTTTGGGCGACGATCGAACACTCTCTGAACTACAAATACAGCGGCCGCTTTCCGGAAGATATTAAAGCCCGGCTGCAGCGCGCGGCGGAGGCTGCCTACCGCCTCGATGAGGAAATGTCGAAAATCCGCGTTGAAATTCAAGAAGCGCAGGCCGCCTTTTCACGAAAACAAGAAGCAAAAGGGGAAGGACAATGAAACGAACTGATGCGCCGCTGGCCTTCGCCATTACGTCAAAAGGGGATGATGTGTCGAACGCCCTCGCGCAGAAGATGAAGACGTATTTGCTTGATTTTGATTTGCGCTATGATGAGGAAGCGCCGGATTTGGTCATTTCCGTCGGCGGGGATGGAACGCTGTTGTACGCGTTCCATCGCTATTGCCATCGGTTGGACAAGACGGCGTTTGTCGGCGTCCATACCGGCCATCTCGGCTTTTATGCCGATTGGGTGCCGGAAGAAATCGAAAAACTCGTGATTGCCATCGCCAAAACACCGTATCAAGTGGTGGAGTACCCGCTGCTTGAGGTGACGATTCGTTACATTAACGGTGGGCGCGAGGCGAAGTATTTAGCGCTCAACGAATGCACGGTGAAATGTGTGAGTGGGACGCTCGTCATGGATGTTGAAATTCGCGGTGATTTGTTTGAGCGGTTCCGCGGCGACGGGTTGTGCATTTCGACGCCGACCGGCAGCACGGCTTACAATAAAGCGCTCGGCGGCGCGATTTTGCATCCTTCGCTTGAGGCGATTCAAGTGACCGAGATGGCGTCGATCAACAACCGCGTGTTTCGGACAATCGGTTCGCCGCTCGTGCTGCCGGCGCACCATACGTGTTTACTCGAGCCGGTCAACCACGTCGATTTTCAAATTACGATCGACCATTTGTCACTGTTGCATAAAGAAGTGAAGTCGATTCAATGCCGGGTGGCCGATGAAAAGGTGCGTTTCGCCCGCTTTCGGCCGTTTCCGTTTTGGCGGCGGGTGCGCGACTCGTTTATCGCCGACTGAGGGAAAACCCGCCTCCTTGGTTAGGCAACGCTTCCCGTTTGCGGCGAGGTGATGGTCTTTTGGCGCGGATGCCGATTCCGTTTTAGCGGCGCCAAAGGAAAGTGGATGGAACACGATGAGCAAGACGGAGATTTTTGATCAGAAAGGTGACGAACATTGCCGCCGTTTACCATGACCTTTTCCATCGATGAACAGCACGACGGAAAGCTGCTGCGCCAGTTTTTGCAAGAGAACGGCATTTCGCGGACGGCGCTTACCGATATTAAATTCCATGGCGGGGCGCTGTTGGTTGACGGTCGGCCCGTCACCGTCCGCCATGTGCTGCGCGCCGGTGAGACGCTGTCGGTTGTGTTTCCGCCGGAGCGGACGAGCGATTGGATGGATCCGGAAGAGATGCCGCTTCATATCGTGTACGAAGATGATTACATCCTTGTCGTTGACAAACCGGCCGGGTTGGCCACGATCCCGTCGCGCCATCATCCGGGCGGAACGCTTGCCAACGGCCTGCTGCACCATTACCGAAGGCAGCGGCTCGATTCAACCGTCCATATTGTGACAAGATTGGACCGCGACACGTCCGGGCTTGTGCTCGTTGCCAAGCACCGCCACGTTCACCATTTGTTGTCCACGCTCCAGCAAAAAGGGAAGGTGGCGCGCACATATGAGGCCATTTGCCACGGTGTCATGGTTGATGACGAAGGGACGATTGATGCGCCGATCGGCCGCCGGGGAGACAGCATCATCGCCCGCGAAGTGCGGGAGGACGGCAAGCCGGCGGTCACTCATTTCCGGGTGCTCGAGCGGCTTCGCGGCTATACGCACGTGTCGCTGCAGCTTGAAACCGGACGTACGCACCAAATCCGCGTCCATTTGGCTTATGTTGGCCATCCGCTCGCTGGGGATGACCTCTATGGCGGGAGTCGGGAGATGATCGACCGCCAGGCGCTCCATAGCCGTCAGCTCTCGTTTTTCCATCCGTTTGCGCGCCGCTGGTTGACATTTGCCGCTCCGCTTCCCGGGGACATGGCGCATCTCATTGAAACGGTGCGCTCGTCAACTACCCCCACTTAGCTAACGCTTGAAGTGGGGGCTTGCAACTCCCCAGAAGTACAAGCGGACTTCGTCCTCCTTCCTTGACTTGGGGTTGCATCTGGGCAGGTTGACAACTACCCAACGACGCAGGTCATGCCTGCATCGTTACCGATTCTCTCGGTGTGTCTGTTGGCAGTACTTGGCTTCCACACACAACAGACGGATCTACGCTCGATGTTTTACGGTTACAACGTTTCCTGT
>NZ_JAFWFM010000034.1:0-16240 GCF_017515625.1 Geobacillus sp. | reverse complement strand
GTCCTCCTTGGTATGGTGAGTGATGTGGTTGACACCCCTGCATCATACCAAGAGGGCTTTTTTTGATCAAGTCCCCGGAAAAGCTCCTAACGGGAATGCTCCTTTTTGATTTATGTACACGAACGCCAAAGCGTTCGCTTGAGATTAGCTTACCAAAGTTGGCACAATGTTTCAATCGACTTGCTTGTCCTCGCTTTTTGTTTACATATTTTCAACACACCGTTGACCGTTTCTTCATAATGACAAGCTATAGTATATGGCTGCCATTCGTTCCGAAGCCGATGCACTAAATGAACGGGTGTTGCAATGGCGCGCCTTGCTTGAAACCTTTCATTTGCCTTCTGACTAAAGCGGGAAGATGCCCGCTTTTTCTTTGTCTCAAGTTGAATTCTTCCTCTTTCCCGGCTACAATGGAAAAGGAGATAAAGAAAGGTGTGTCTGCGATGAACGTATTCGTCCAGCTGTGGAAAAGCTTATATTCTCCGAAAGACATCGCCCGCTTTCGATTTCAGGGAATTGGGAAAACGATCGGTTATTTGTTTTTGCTGACTTTGCTGTCCACTCTTCCGACGTTTTACTATGTCTCCTCGTCGCTCACTGAAGGCATCCGCACAACGAGCGCCTTATTGAATAACGAGTTGCCGCCGTTTTCGATTGAAAACGGCGAACTTCACTCGGAGGCGGCCACGCCGATTCATATTGATCAAGGCGGATTTACGATCATTTTTGACAGCACCGGCAAAGTGACGAGTGAGAACGTCGAGCAGTTTCCGAACGCCATCGCGCTCTTGAAGCATGAAGCCGTGCTCGTCGCCGGCCATCAGGCGCAGCATTACAGCTATGCCACGTTTCCGGATGTGACCATTACCGACGAAGACGTTCGCGCGTTCATCGCCGGTCTTCAGTCGCTTCTCCCTGTCCTCATCCCGCTTTTTGGGTTCGTTTTATACGTGCTCGCCTGCGCCGGGAAATTCATCAGCGTGTGCATCTTTGCCTTTTTCGGCCTGATTCTTGCCGGCGTGCTCGACAAAACGCTGCGCTACCGCCATACATGGGTGATGTCGGCTTACGCCATTACGCTGTCGACCGTCTTTTTCACCGTGATGGAAACGGTGCAAGCGGTCGTGCCCTACGGCGCGTTGATCCATTGGTTCGTTTCGCTTGTCGTTCTCTTTTTGGCAGTCAAGGAAGTGCCATCAGCCAAACGGGAAATATAAAAAAGCTGCCTGTCGATGCAGGACAGCTTTTTTTGTGCTTACGCTGCTTTGCTTCTTTCTCCTCGTCCTCGACGCGCGCGCCGCCCCCCCCCGGAGTCTGCCAGCGGCTGAAGCGCTGTAGATCCCACTAGTGCAATGGTGCCGGAGTAGGTTTCTTCTTTCTTTGCCGCTCCTTCATTGCCGCCCGTGTTGTTCTTTTCAGTCTGCCCGCAGCCGGCCAAAACGCCGGTCATCAACAAGGCGGCCAATCCCAATTTGACTCGTTTGCTCCACATTCAGAAATCCTCCCGTTTTGTTTTCGTACTTTCAACGTACAAGACCATTGTAGCGAGACATCGTTAGGCCCTTATAAAGCAGTTGTTGAGTTTCTGTAAAGACAAAAAACAGGAATATTTTCAAAAAGCCGTCAAGCGAGCCTTGAAGGCAAAGAAGAACGGTGATGCTGTTTTTCAAATTGGAGACATTCTTTTGTTGAAGTGTTTTCCTCATGAACTCAACGACCTTGCTAAGGAAGACATATTTTCGCTGGACAAGCATACATATGAAATAGATATACGCATGCGGAGGAAGCGTCATGAAAAAATTCATTTTTCTCCTGCTTCTCTTTCTTTCCAGTTATATCGTTTACCGCGACCTTGTCATCGGAACGCTTCACCCTTCATCTGAAACAGCGGCAGCCGTTGTCCAGTCGAAACAGGCGGCCATCCCGTACCGGACGGTGACCATTCGCCCTGGCGATACGTTGTTGTCCATCATCGAGAAAGAACTCAACGGTCCATTGCCCGTTCCGCTCGAGCAGCTGATCCGTGATTTTGAACGGTTAAATCCAGGCGAACATGCGCAAACATTAAAAATCGGGAAAACTTATAAAGTGCCGATCTATCGCTAACCGGCGAATCGCTTGTCAAACGGCGGATGGCACTGTTACAATAATGCAGAAAGCGACTTGAATGTTAAAGGAGCGAATTCCCGTGGGTGAAATCATCCATCGTTCAAAGACTCGGCCGGTCCGCGTCGGTCCGCTGACGATCGGTGGCAGCAACGAAGTCATCATTCAAAGCATGACGACGACGAAAACGCACGATGTCGAGGCGACGGTGGCGCAAATCCGCCGGCTTGAGGAGGCGGGCTGTCAAGTCGTCCGCGTCGCCTGCCCGGACGAACGGGCTGCCGCGGCGATACCGGAAATTAAAAAGCGAATCAACATCCCGCTTGTCGCCGACATCCACTTTGACTACAAACTGGCGTTGAAAGCGATCGAAGGCGGCGTTGATAAAATCCGCATCAATCCAGGCAACATCGGGCGCCGCGAAAAAGTCGAAGCGGTCGTGAAAGCGGCGAAAGAGCGCGGCGTGCCGATCCGCATCGGCGTCAACGCCGGATCGCTGGAAAAACGCATTTTAGAAAAATACGGATATCCAACAGCCGACGGCATGGTCGAGAGCGCCTTATACCATATCCGCATCTTGGAAGAACTCGATTTTCACGACATTATCGTTTCGTTGAAAGCGTCCGATGTGCGCCTCGCCATTGAAGCGTACGAAAAAGCGGCGCGCACGTTCGACTATCCGCTCCATGTTGGCATCACCGAGGCGGGAACGCTTTTTTCCGGCACGATCAAAAGCGCGGTTGGACTCGGCGCCATTTTAAGCAAAGGCATCGGCAATACGATCCGCGTTTCGTTAAGCGCCGACCCGGTTGAAGAAGTAAAAGTGGCGCGCGAAATTTTAAAAACGTTCGGGCTCGCCTCCAATGCGGCGACGCTCATTTCCTGCCCGACGTGCGGGCGGATTGAGATCGATTTGATCAGCATCGCCAATGAAATCGAGGACTATATCGCCAAAATTAAGGCGCCGATCAAAGTCGCCGTGCTCGGTTGCGCGGTCAACGGCCCGGGCGAAGCGCGCGAGGCGGATATCGGCATCGCCGGCGCCCGCGGCGAAGGCTTGTTGTTCCGCCACGGCAAAATTGTCCGCAAAGTACCGGAAGAACAAATGGTGGAAGAACTGAAAAAAGAAATCGACAAGCTGGCGGAAGAATATTTTGCAAAGCAAAAGGAAAACAAAGCCGCTCTGAAAGGTAGCGCCGCCCAATGAGCGGAATGTTCCTGCATAACGAGAAAGGGCGTCCCCGCCTTGGGGACACCCTCGCTTTTTTTACGTATAAAACGGCATAATAAACAGGCGGACGAGAATGGCGATGACGCCAATCCCGATGGCCCAAGCCCCAAGCGTTTCCGCGCCGCGCCGGCGCGCGATAAACCCGACAATAATGCCGGTCGCCCCTAACAAAATCGGCCAAATAAACAAGGCGATGATGGACAGGGCCAAAGCGAGCCAGCCGAGCCCGGCACCGTCCGCGCGTTCTTCATCCCGCTCGTCGCGGCGGCGAATCGGTTCAGCGACTTCCGCCGCTGTTTCTTCCATGAAAGTGCGTTCTGGTTCCTCTTTTTCGATCGATTGCACGTAACTTCCATTATACGTGCGCTCGCGGTCGTCTGCCATATGCTTCCCTCGCTTTCCTAAAGTAAGGAGCATTCTTAGTATGAGAAACCGGTGCCATTTTATCAGTGTGAATATTTTCTAAAAGGGGGATGCGACGATGAAACACCGGCTCGGGATCGACATTGACGGCACGGTTACGTGTCCGAGCACATTTATTCCGTATTTAAACGAAGCATTCGGCAAAGAGCTCGCATTACACGACATTACACAATACAATTTGGCGCCGTTATACGGCGTGGCGGAGGAAGAAATGGACCGGTGGCTTGCGGAAAATGAGGCGGGCATTTACGAACGTGCGCCGCTGGCTCGCTACGCGCTTGAGGTGATTGACAGCTGGAAAGACAAATACGAGCTGTATTACATCAGCGCCCGCGGCCGCCATTTGTACGAGCTCACCGAACGCTGGTTTCAACGGCACGGCATCCATTACCACCATATTGAGCTGATCGGATCCCACGATAAAATCGCCGCCGTCCGCCAATACAGGCTGGCCGCCTTTTTTGAAGATAAATACGATAACGCTTGTGAGATCGCAGAAGCATGCGGCATCCCGGTCATTTTGTTTGACACGCCATACAACCAAGGTCCGCTTCCTGACAATGTCATCCGCGTCCGGCATTGGCTCGAGGCCAAGCGTGAAGTCGAGCTGTGCTTGGCGCCATAAGAAAAACATCTCCCGTCTTATATCGGGAGATGTTTTTGGCATTGCGGACATGTTCCGTAAATTTCAAATTTATGGTCGGCGATTTCGTAGCCGTCGAGCTGCGTGGCCAGCCTTTCCATTGGACATATATCGATTTCTTTTGTTTTCCCGCACTCGGTGCAAATGAAATGATGGTGATGGCGGCGGGCGTCGCAGGCGAACCGAAACCGTTTCTCTCCTGACAACTCGGTCATCTCCAAAATGCCGAGCGCAGCAAAGAGCGACAAATTGCGGTACACCGTGTCAACGCTTAAGCCCGGATAAGCGGGACGAAGCGCCTCAAGCACTTCTTTTGCCGTCAAATATTTGTCGCGGCCGGCAAACAGCTCGAGCATTTGTTTCCGTTTTTCCGTATATTTAAACCCTTTTTCCTTCATTAACCGCAACGCTTCGCCAACGTTCATCGCGACCGCCCCCTTCTCCATTTTTTCCATCCTAATACGAGAAGCAAAATGGCCACGGCCATCATGACAATCGTTCCGCCCGGCGCCCAATCGAGTTCGTATGCCGCCAGCAAGCCGACGATGACGGAAAGCTCCCCGAAGAAAACGGAATATGCGATGGCTTGTTTAAAGCTTTTGGCGATGCGGATGCTCGCGGCCACCGGCAGCGTCATGAGCGAAGAAACGAGCAGCACGCCAACGATGCGCATCGACGCCGCGATGACGAGAGCGACAAGCACGATAAACAAAAAATGAATGAGCTTGGCGCGGACGCCGGAAACGCGGGCATATTCCTCATCAAACGAGAGAAGAAACAATTCCTTGTAAAAAGCGAAAATGACGGCGACAGCAACAATCGTGACGCCGAGCGCCGTTCCGACATCAGAGCGGCTGACAGCGCTCACGCTGCCGAACAAGTACGAAAACAAATCAGTTGTAAATCCGTTGGCCGCTGAAATCAAAATCACACTTAAGCCGATGCCGGCCGATAAAATGATCGGAATGGCAAGCTCCTCATAATGCCGGTACACAGCACGCAGCTTTTCGATAAACAGCGAGCCGATGACGGAAAAGCCCATGCCGATGTACAGCGGGTTCCATCCGGCTGCCGCCGGCACGGACTTCCCGAGCAGCAGCCCGGCGGCAATGCCGGCAAGCGTGACATGGCTCAACGCATCCGCGATGAGCGAGAGCCGCCGAACAATGATAAACACGCCAAGCAGCGGCGCGGCAAATCCGGTCAATACCCCGGCCCAGAAGGCGTTGCGCAAAAACTCGTACTGCCATAAGGCTTCCCACACGTGTCATTCCTCCAACGTCAATCGTTTATATGGCCCCTCTAGTGCTCGTGGGAGAGAACGTGAAGCGGATGCCCGTAAAACTGCGAAATGGCTTCGTCGCCAAGCTGTTCAAACTCCTCCGCTTTTCCATGGAAATAGAGGCGTCTGTTCAAACAGGCGATATGGGTGACCCGCTCCGTCATCGTCCCGATGTCGTGCGTCACTAAGATAAGCGTCAAACCGCGGCGGTTCAAATCGCCAAGCAGCTCATAAAACTCGTGCACATGGCGGGCATCCACGCCGACCGTCGGCTCGTCTAAAATGAGCAAATCCGGTTGGCTCGCCAACGCCCGGGCGATAAACACCCGCTGCTGCTGGCCGCCGGACAGCTCGCCGATATTGCGCTTCGCCAACTCGCTCAGCCCAACAGCCTCAAGCGCCGCCGTGACCGCCCGCCGGTCTTCTTTCGTCAACAGGCGGAACAAGCCGCGTTTCGCCGTCAATCCGCTCGCCGCCACTTCCTCAACCGTCGCCGGGAAACCGCGGTTAAAACTGTTGGCTTTTTGCGATACAAAGCCGATTCGATGCCATGCCCGGAACGATTCAACCGGTTCACCGAACAACAAAATGCGGCCATGCGACGGCTTGAGCAAACCGAGCACGCATTTCAGCAGCGTCGATTTTCCCGAGCCGTTCGGGCCGACCAATCCTAAAAATGCTCCTTTCGGCACCGTTAAACTAACATGCTCAAGCACGTTCTCGTTTTCATAACGGAACGACACATCCTCAATTTGCAAAACAAGCCCACTCTCCATGGCGGTTCTCCCTTGCTAATTCAGAATCATTCTGATTTGCTTCACTATGCAAGTATACCCCGCCATCCGCGTTTTGTAAACCTCAATGAATCGCTGATTTAAAGCGGGCGCCGCGCACTTCATGCGTCGGCATAATGGTGATGAACGCATCCGGGTCGATTTCATTGACGATCGATTTTAGTTTTGTCACTTCCAAGCGCGTGACGACCGCATAAATAATTTCTTTTTCTTCATCGGTGTAGCCGCCTTTGCCGATCAATTTCGTCGTTCCGCGGCCGAGGCGGTGCAAAATGGCATCCGAAATCTCCGCATAATAATCAGTGACAATAAAAGCGGCCCGCGTCTCATCAAGTCCTTCGATGACTGCGTCGATCGTCTTGGAAGCAATATAGTACGTCATGACCGAATACATCGCCGCCTCGACCCCGAGCACAAACGCCGCCCAGCCGAAAATAAAGACGTTGACAAACATGACGAACTCCCCGACGGAAAACGGGATTTTTTTCGTCAACAAAATTCCTAAAATTTCCGTCCCATCGAGCGACCCACCATGGCGAATGACCAACCCGACGCCAAGCCCAAGCGCCAAACCGCCAAACACCGTTGCCAAAATGGGCTCGGCCGTCAGCGGGGAAAAATGATGAAATGCCCGTTCAGCGGCTCCGAGAATGACAACGCCTAAAATCGTCGACAACATAAACGTTTTGCCGATGTGCTTGTAGCCGAAATACATAAACGGGGCGTTTAAGAGGATGACAAGCGTGGCAAAATTGAGCAGCCGCCATTCATCTGGGATCAAGTAATCGAGGATGAGCGAAACACCGATAATGCCGCCATCGATCATTTTATTCGGAACAAGCAGCCGCTCGATCGCGAAGGCAGCCAATGCCGCGCCGATGGCGATCATGACCGCCCGGTACAACACATGGTTCAACGGTTCCTTTTTATGCTGTTTTGCCGCCAAATTACCACCCTTTCTCCCTTTGCTTTCATTTCCATTATATCATACACCCCTTTTCTGTTCACGCCATATGATGGAAAAGAACGAAGGAGGCGGTGGCAATGAATTTTTATCAACAGCTTGTCAAGCAAAAGTTGAAAACGATCACCCCGGAGGAATTGGCGGCCTACAGCCGGGACTACGGCCTGCCGATTACCGTCAGCCAGGCGAAAAAAATTCTCCATCTGGCCCGGACGAATGATCTCAACGTTTTC
Source organism: Geobacillus sp. (assembly GCF_017515625.1). Taxonomy (NCBI): domain Bacteria; kingdom Bacillati; phylum Bacillota; class Bacilli; order Caryophanales; family Anoxybacillaceae; genus Geobacillus; species Geobacillus sp. The sequence goes on along the minus strand of NZ_JAFWFM010000034.1, from coordinate 8,564 downwards.
GATCCGCAAGAACGGAAAAAATGGGTGCGCGAGCTGGCGAAAATCACCTCGCCGGAGATCGCCAAAAAAGCGAACGAACTGTTTTTGCAATTTGTGCAAAAAAAGTAAAAAAGGGCGGAACGCCCTTTTTTATTGCTCGTCAGCTGCAATTTTCTCAAGCAATCGATCATCAAAGGTCTTTGCCCGCAGCATCGCAATTTCATGCTTGTACGGTGGTTTTTTGTTGTTTTTCTCCTCACCGACATACGGCGTTTCTAAAATTTTTGGAATATCCTCCAGTTGTGGATGATGGACGATATAATTGAGCGCAGCAAATCCGATATGGCCGAACCCGATGTTTTCATGGCGGTCTTTTCGGCTGCCGCGCGGGTTTTTGCTGTCGTTAATGTGCAGTACTTTCAACCGCTCAAGACCGATGATGCGGTCAAATTCATCAAGCACGCCGTCAAAATCATTGACAGTGTCATAGCCGGCGTCATGCGTATGGCACGTGTCAAAACAGACGGACAACTTGTCGTTATAGGCGACGCCATCAATGATGTACGCCAGCTCTTCGAACGTGCGCCCGCATTCCGATCCTTTGCCGGCCATCGTCTCAAGCGCGATTTGCACGGTCTGCTCGCGCGTCAACACTTCATTCAGCCCGCGGATGATTTGCCGGAGCCCCGCCTCCGCCCCGGCGCCGACATGAGCACCCGGGTGCAGCACAAGCTGGCTCGCCCCTATCGCTTCTGTCCGCTCGATTTCAGCGCGCAAAAAATCAACGCCAAGCGCAAACGTATCAAGGTTGACCGTGTTCCCGATGTTGATGATGTACGGGGCGTGAACGACGATCTCCTCAATGCCGTGCGCCGCCATATGTTTTCGCCCGGCTTCGATATTGAGTTCCTCGATCGCCTTGCGCCTTGTGTTTTGCGGCGCCCCCGTGTAAATCATAAACGTATTCGCGCCGTAGGAAACGGCTTCCTCACTGGCGGCGAGCAGCATGTTTTTGCCGCTCATCGACACGTGTGAACCGATTTTTAGCATCCTCTTCTCTCCCTTTTCGTTTCATTCCGGGCCAAGACTACAATTATTTGAAACGGCCAAGCCGCTTTTTCTTCTTTTCGAGCTCGGCGCGCAGCTTTTTCTTATAGCCCGGCTTCACTTTCTTCGCCTTTTTCAGCTTGGCGATCACCGGTGCGAGTTCGTCTTTCTTTTCGCCGGCCCGCTTGCTCCGCCGGTTCCATGGCGGGAGCTCTTTCCATTCGCCGCGCACAAGATCGCGGTGGACGAACGAAATGCCCATTTTCTCCAAGCGGGCGATCGCATCCTGGTCGGACGGCTCGTAAATCGTCGCCGCAATGCCGTTGTAGCCGGCGCGCGCCGTCCTTCCAGCGCGGTGGATGTAAAACTGCAAATCATCCGGCAGTTCGTAGTTGACAACATGGCTGACTCCTTCGATGTCGATGCCGCGCGCCGCCAAATCGGTGGCGACCACGTATTGAAACTCGAGATCGCGGATTTGGTTCATCACTTTTTTTCGTTCGCGCGGCGTCAAATCGCCGTGCAGCACACCGACTTTCAGCCCTTGTTCCGCAAGAAGGTCGGCGACTTCATCCGCCATCTTTCTCGTGTTGACGAACACGATGACCAAATACGGGTTGTAGCTGACAAGCACATCATGAAGCAGCCTAGCCTTCTCGCGCCCACGCAGCGGAATGAGCACATGCTCGATGTTTTCGTTTGCCGCCTGTCTCGGCTTGACCTGGACGAATGTTGGATTTTCCATATATTTTTTCAAAAACGGCTTCAGCTTTTCCGGAATGGTCGCCGAAAACACAAGCATTTGCAACTCTTTCGGCATGCGGGCGGCGATTTGGTCCACATCGACGAGAAAGCCCATATCCAGCATCAAATCGGCCTCATCAACAACAAGAGTGCGCGCCGTATGCACATCAAGCGCCTGCTCGCGGATGAAATCGTTGATGCGCCCCGGCGTGCCGATGACAATGTGCGGCTGCACCGTCAATTTTTCGAGCGCTTTTTGCTTATCCGTCCCGCCGATGAAACAGCGGGCGATGATCATGCGGTCTTTCGGGCAAAATTTTGTAATCTTCAATGTCTCATGATAAATTTGCGTCGCCAGCTCGCGCGTCGGCGCCGTGATGACAGCCTGCACTTCCGCACGCTCCGGATCGATCTTTTCGATGATCGGCAACAAATAGGCATGCGTTTTCCCTGTCCCGGTTTGCGACTGGCCGACCATGCTTTCGCCGCGCAACGCCCCCGGAATGATGCGTTCTTGAATTTCCGTCGGTTTATAAAAACGAAGCGCCTTAATGGCTTCGATGACAAACGGTTGAAACGAAAAACGGGCAAACTGCGTCTCCGTCATTCCACCACAACTCCCTTCTGCCTGAGCCGCTCCATTTGCTTCACCATTATAGCGAATGTCGGAGGTCGGCCGCAACTAAAGACCACGGCAGCGGGAAAAACCTTTCCCGCCCCGCCCGCATATTGTATGAACGAGGACGATTGTTCATCCGCACAGTGGGAAGGAGGCAACTGTCATGAGTGCCATGAGATACAGCCGGCCCCCGATGATGCCTTCTCCATTCATCGGTGCCCCGTCCGCCCCGTTCGCCCGCATGCCGGCCCCGTTCCCTCGCCCCGGCGGTGCAGGCGGCCTGCTAGCCCGTTTATTTTCCCGCGGGCAGCCGCCAACGGTGGTCCCATCTCCATCGGGGATGCCGCTATTGCAAAACACAGCCGCCAACGCCGCCACAACAGCCAACACAGGCAGCGGGTTTATCGGCATGTTAAACAACGTGCAAAAAATGCTCGGCATCGCACAAAACGTTGTGCCAATGGTGCAGCAGTACGGGCCGCTCGTCCGCAATCTTCCGGGGATGATCCGCATTTTTCGTGAGCTGAAACCAGCTGATAAAAAAGAGGAGAACCCCACCCAACCGGAGCGCGCACCGGCTGAAGAGGAGAAACGAAAATCAGGAGGGCTGGCGGCCAAGAAACGCCCCGTTCCGCGGCCAAAGCGCGAAGAGCTAGCAGAAAAGCGCACGCCAGCCGCATCCAAACCATCAGCCCCCAAGCTGTATATATAGCCATTTTCCGCCCCAGCGCTGCTTGTTGCCGTTTGGGGCGATTATTCTTTGTCTTCCCTTCCGCTCTCCGATATAATGAAAGGTGAACAACCGCCGCACGGTCGGCGGCAGGGAGGGAAAACGATGGAAGTCATTAAAATCACCCCGCGCGGATATTGCTACGGGGTTGTCGATGCGATGGTGATCGCCCGCAATGCGGCTTTGGATCCGTCATTGCCACGGCCCATTTATATTCTTGGAATGATCGTCCATAACAAACACGTCACCGATGCGTTTGCCGAAGAAGGCATTATTACACTCGATGGAGAAAACCGGCTTGAGATTTTGGAAAAAATCGACCGCGGCACGGTCATTTTCACCGCTCACGGCGTATCGCCGGAAGTGAAAAAGCGGGCGCTCGAAAAAGGGTTGGTCACGATCGATGCAACGTGCCCGGATGTGACGAAAACACACCGCTTGATCGAACAAAAGCTCGCGGATGGCTATGACATCATTTACATCGGCAAAAAAGGGCACCCGGAGCCGGAAGGAGCGGTCGGCATCAATCCGGAGCGCATTCACCTTGTGGAAACGGTCGACGATGTCGAACGGCTCGCGTTGGAAAACAAGCGCCTTATGGTGACGAACCAAACGACAATGAGCCAGTGGGACGTCGCCGATATTATGGCGAAAGTGAAGGAAAAGTACCCGCACGTGGAAATGCATAAAGAAATTTGCCTCGCGACCCAGCTCCGGCAAGAAGCGGTCGCCGAACAGGCAAAGGACGCCGACGTGACGATCGTTGTCGGCGACCCGCGCAGCAACAACTCCAATCGCCTCGCCCAAGTGTCGGAAGAAATTGCCGGCACGAAAGCGTACCGCGTCGCGGATGTCACGGAAATCGACATCAATTGGATAAAAAATGCCAAAAAAGTCGCCGTCACCGCCGGCGCTTCGACCCCAACGCCGATCACCAAGGAAGTGATCGACTTCCTCGAGCAATTTGACCCGAACGACCCGGCGACATGGCAGCGGGAGCGGAAAGTGCCGCTGCACAAAATTTTGCCAAAAGTAAAAGCAAAGAAAGACGAGTAACAGCTCGCCCCGTTTATAAACAAAGGCTGTCCCGCAGTCGGCAAAACCGCCTGGTGGAACAGCCTTTTTCGCTTGCCGCTTAGATGAACTGAAACGGATCCGTATGAACGCTGGAGGCGATCACGTCCGTTTCCCACTGCCGCTTCCGGAGCTCTGCCATTAAATAGCGGGCTAATCCTTGCTTCATCACTTTTTCAACATTATGGCCCGGGTCGACAAGGCGCAAGCCGAGCGCCTGGGCGTCATGGGCCGTATGGTAGTACACATCGCCGGTCACGTACACGTCCGCTCCAGCCGAGGCGGCAGCAGCGACAAACTTGTTCCCGTCCCCGCCCAGTACGGCGACGGTTTGCACAAGGTCATCGAGCCGGCCGACGACGCGCACGGCCGGGACGGAAAATGCGGTTTTCACTTGTTCGGCGAAGGCGCGCAGCGTCACCGGCTGCAGCAGCCTCCCGATGCGGCCAAGCCCAAAGCGGCGCCCCTCGTTGTCAAGCGGATAAAGATCATAGGCTACTTCTTCATACGGATGGGCAGCCAGCATCGCTTGAATGACATTCCGTTCCAAGGAAGCAGGAACGATCGTCTCAATGCGCACTTCCTCCACTTCTTCGAGCTTCCCTTGTTCCCCGATAAACGGCTGCGCTCCTTCTTCCGGCAAAAACGTTCCGATGCCGTGGCTGTTGAACGTGCAATGGCTGTAGCGTCCGATATGGCCGGCGCCGGCATCGCCTAACGCCGCCCGCACCGCCTCGGCATGACTCGCCGGCACGTAGACAACGAGCTTTTTCAACGGTTCTGTATATGTTGGCACGAGCACCGCCGTCTCGCTTAAACCAAGCGCCTCGGCGAGCCAATCATTGACCCCGCCAAATGCGACGTCTAAATTCGTGTGGGCGGCATACACAGCGATGTCGTGCTTGATGCACGCCGCGATCGTCCGCCCGTGCCCGTCGTCCGTCAACAGCTGCTTAAGCGGGCGGTAGAGCGGCGGATGATGGGCGATAATCAAATCGACTCGTTGATTGATGGCTTCGACGACGACGTCTTCCAGCACGTCGAGGGCGATCATCACTTTCCGGACCGGCTTGTTCAACGTCCCGATTTGCAGGCCGATCCGGTCCCCTTCCATGGCGAGCTGTTTCGGGGCAAGCCGTTCCACAAGCTGAATAACTTCATGACCGTACGGAACCCGGCTCATCGCAACGCCTCCTCTACCAATTGGACTTTTTTCTCCAGTTCGCGCATTTTCACCCTAGCCGCCTCGCTTTCCCCTTTCTCCGCCAAATCGGCGATAATCCGTTTCCAATGCAGAAGCTCGCGCTGCCATTTTTCGCGGAACACCTCGCTGTTTTCCCGGCGCAAAAACGGCCCAAGGAGCAATTCCGCCTCCAGATGGCGGTACGGCCGCCGGGCGTCGCCGCGCTCGGCGACAAGCACTTCGTAAATTTGCCCATCTTCCTTCAGTATGCGTTCGGCAATCAACTCCCACCCATGATCGAAGAGCCAGCGGCGGATCAGTTCAGCGCCAATGTTCGGCTGCAAAATGAGCCGTTGGACACCGACGAGCTTTTCTTTCCCCTCATCCAAAATGCGGGTGATAAGGGAGCCGCCCATGCCGGCGATCGTGATGCAATCCACTTCCCCCGGAGCGATGACAGCCAATCCGTCTCCTTTGCGCACCGAAATGCGGTCGGAAAGCCCCGTCTTTTCCACTTGTTGCTGCGCGGAGCGAAGCGGGCCGTCAGCGACCTCGCCGGCAATGGCTTTTGACACATACCCGTGCAGGCAGGCATAGCAAGGCAAATACGCATGATCCGACCCAATGTCAGCGAGCACGGCTCCTTTCGGAATGAAGGAAGCGACCGTTGCCAACCGCTTTGATAGGCGAAACTCGTTCATGGCTCCTTTGGTGCAGCCCGCCTTCCTTCCACCGCTGGGCGAAGGCGGCCGCTCCTTCCTCCTTTCCTGTTCTCAAGGTCGCGCGCCTCTATTGTACTAAACAAAACATCCCCTTGCCAAAAGCAAAGGGATGTTCACCATCCATTATTTTAAACCGGCGAGCCATTTCGTCATCGCGTCGATGTTGTCAGCCGGCACAAGCCCTGGCGGCATGTTGCCACGTCCGTTTTGCAGGACATCTTTAATTTGGTCCGCCAATAACCGTTCGCCGACTCCTTTTAATGCCGGGCCGACGCCGCCTTCATAGTTTTGGCCGTGACAGCCAGAACACGTTTGTTGGTAAAACTGTTCCGGATTGAATTCGGCCGTTTGTTCCGTTTTTTCCCCGCCTTTTTTCTCTTTGGCCATTTCCTTCGCATCGCCTAGCCCTTTAAACGACAAGACGAACGTCAGCACAATCCCGAATGCCATGATGATGAAAAACGGGATGAGCGGATTGCGGTTCATCTCTTTTACCTCCCTTATGTATAATGAAGAACGTTGCAAACAATTTTATTTTACTGTAAATAATGGACAAGGAAAAGCTCTAAGTTGCCGAAAAGGCAACAACACACCTCAACACCACCAGATGGCGGCGGCTACAAGCAGCGGTCTGCTGACAGCGGCGAGCGAAAAGTAGCGAAGGCGAAGCAGACGGCCGACTGCAAACCAGAGAACACAGTTTCCGATCACGGCAGCGGCTAGCGCACCCGCTTGCCCCAGGAAAAAGCGGTCAACCTCCAACATGGATGCCACGAGCAAAATCCAAGCGCTTCCGATGAGCGGAAAGTGAAGAAGTTCTCGTTCGTTCCGCCACCGCCAGCAAAAAAACAGGCAAACAGCGAAAAAAAGGGCACAAAGGAGTGTTTGCAAAACAAATGACAATTCAGTAAAATAAATGGCAAGGGCGGCAGCTGGCAACAATAAACAAAGGCTGGCCTCCAGCCGGCTGCGCAACGGGCGGCGCGGGCTCAGGGAAGCATCGCCCTCGGTATAAAGCGCGAGCAAATAATTGCAATAATGCTCTGGCAGGAGGCGCGAACGTTTCCAATACTCGATTTCTCGGATAATCGTTTCCCGCCGTCTCCGGTTCATTTGCATTCCACCTTTCGCCAAAAGAAGAAGAAAAAAATAGTTTACTTCCGAAGAAGTAAACTATGGAACGAACAGTCATTCCAAAAAGTCTTTCAGCCGTTTGCTGCGGCTCGGATGGCGTAGCTTGCGCAACGCTTTGGCTTCGATTTGGCGAATGCGTTCGCGCGTCACACCAAACACCTTGCCTACTTCTTCCAGCGTCCGCGTCCGGCCGTCGTCAAGCCCGAAACGGAGGCGGAGCACGTTCTCTTCGCGGTCGGTCAGCGTATCAAGCACATCTTCAAGCTGCTCTTTCAACAGCTCATAAGCGGCGTGTTCCGATGGCGACGTCGCATCTTGGTCTTCGATGAAGTCGCCAAGATGCGAGTCGTCTTCTTCGCCGATCGGCGTCTCGAGCGACACCGGCTCTTGGGCGATCTTCAAAATTTCCCGCACTTTTTCCGGCGTCAAATCCATTTCCTCGGCGATTTCTTCCGGCGTTGGTTCGCGCCCGAGGTCTTGGAGCAACTGCCGTTGAACGCGGATCAGTTTGTTGATCGTCTCGACCATATGCACCGGGATGCGGATCGTCCGCGCTTGATCGGCGATCGCCCTCGTAATGGCTTGTCGGATCCACCACGTCGCGTACGTGCTGAACTTGTAGCCCTTGCGGTAATCAAACTTTTCAACCGCCTTGATCAGCCCCATGTTCCCTTCCTGGATCAAATCGAGGAAAAGCATGCCGCGGCCGACATACCGTTTGGCAATGCTGACGACGAGGCGGAGGTTGGCTTCCGTCAGCCGGCGCTTCGCCTCTTCATCGCCTTGTTCGATCCGCTTCGCCAGCTCAATTTCTTCTTCCGCTGATAAAAGGGGGACACGGCCGATTTCTTTTAAGTACATGCGCACCGGGTCATTGATTTTCACGCCGGGAGGAACGGATAAGTCATTTAAGTCGAATTCCGCCTCCTTGGCCAGCTCATCGATGTCCGGATCGGCTTCCAAATCGGATTCGCTGATGATTTCAATGCCTTGGTCAGCCAAGTATTCATAATATTCGTCCATTTGGTCGGAGTCCAAATCAAAGCCGGAAAGCCGCTCGGCAATTTCTTCGTATGTGAGGATGCCGCGCTTCTTGCCGAGCTCAGCGAGCTGCTCTTTCACCTGCTCCAGCGTTTCGCCGGCAGCCGCCTCGGCCTGCTTTGATTGGGCTGGTTTTTCGGCCATTTCATTACCTCCCTCTAGAAATGTTGATTTATCAAGGCTTTTCGGCCCCTCAGGGGTGTCCAAAAAATATTTTTCGACAAAATCCCTTACATCCTTTTTCAGTTTTGTGGATATCTTACAGACCTAGGGTGCGCTTCGCGGCCACGG
>NZ_JAFWFM010000002.1:0-14411 GCF_017515625.1 Geobacillus sp. | reverse complement strand
TTCCGCTCAAAGCCGCTATCATCCATGCCAACCAGCCCGATGAAGCGCACCGCTGGCGCGATGAGCTGTCCGCCCGCTATCCGCACGTCGAATTTTCGATCAGCTATTTTGGCCCCGTCATCGCCACGCACGTCGGCGAAGGCGCGCTCGGGTTGACGTGGTATCAGCCTTAAGCCGAGGCCGCAAAGCACCGCCTCGAGGCGCTGCAGCCGAGCACAAGGCGGAACGGTGTGCCCCGCCTTGTGCGGCGGCGAATTTGTTTTACATTCGTTTTCTCACCTCCTTATGAAACGGACCGGAGATGCGGTACTGGCCGAACTTGTCGAACGTTTTCCTTTCCTGAAAAATTTGTCGCTATTTCCCCGGGAATGTTGTCGAAACACGTTGTCGATCGACTCCGTGACTGTTCTGTGAATCTTCGCTGGCGTCAAGTTTTGCTGCATCCATTTCTTTTGAAGACCGATATGTCGTGAAAAAGACGGTCAAACCACATCCTTATTCCATTTGGAAAGGCCTTTTCACCTCCACTTTCTTTTTTGATCGAATATTGCCGTTTTGTGCATGGCGTCTGTTTTTTATTACCAACCTTCTAAAGAATGCCGTGAGATCGCTCTTTCTGTCCCTTTATGCGTTTCAAGCCTCTCAACTTGGGGAGAGGGTGTTTTCCAAGGCGTTTTTGCCGCGTCACCCGCTCTGTTAGGATCTCAGAGACATGCTTTTCCTGAATGACAAAAGGAGTGATGCTCATTGTACATCCCCCCATCAACCGCTGCTTCGCCGCTTGTCGTCTGGCTCAATGGCCAGCGCCTACCCCGAGAGCAGCTGCCGTTTCCCGATGGAGAAGTCGCTGCCGCCATCCAGACCGGTTCGCTATGCGAACAGCCCGGGCTCATCAACACAGCGCGCGGCTGGCGCTGCGTCCGTTGCGGAAACGACGATCGTCGTCTGTTCGCCTCGTTTCCGTGCGCCCGCTGCGGGGCAGATTGCGCGTATTGCCGCAAGTGTCTCGTGATGGGGCGCATCAGCTCCTGCACCCGCCTTGTGCACGTGACGATGCCGCTTCCGTCCGAGCCGCACGAAGCGCCGCTTTCCTGGGACGGGGAACTGTCCGCCGCTCAGGCGGAGGCTGCCCAGGCAGTCCGCCAGGCGGTGCTGGACCGAAGCGAGCTGCTCGTTTGGGCCGTATGTGGGGCAGGGAAAACCGAGATGTTGTTTCCCGCCATCGCTGCCGCCTTGGAGGAAGGTTGGCGAGTTGGCCTCGCCACGCCTAGAGTGGACGTTGTCCGCGAGCTCGCTCCGCGCTTCCGCCAGGCGTTCCCGCGCGTTTCGTTCGCCGTATGGCACGGCGGAAGCGATGAGCGCGGGCGGATCGCTTCTTTGGTCCTCTCCACCACCCACCAGTTGCTGCGAGCCTACCGCGCATTTGACGTTATGATCGTCGATGAAGTCGACGCCTTCCCGTATTCGGTTGAACCGATGCTTGAATACGCCGTCAGTCAAGCGCGGAAAGAACGATCAAGCCTCATCTATCTCACCGCCACTCCCTCCCGCGCTTGGCAACGTGACATTGCGCGTGGCAAACGGAACGCCGTCGTCATCCCCGCCCGCTATCACGGCCATCCGCTCCCCGTCCCCGTGCTTGAATGGTGCGGCAATTGGCGCAAGCAGCTCGAGCGCGGCCGCTTGCCCGAAAACGTCCTTGCGTGGGTTCGCCATCGTTTGGAACAGAGAAAGCAGGCGTTTTTGTTCGTTCCTCATATCGATGAGCTTGAAGCGGTCACCCGCCTCTTGCAACGGGTCGATCCCCGCATCGTCGGCGTCCACGCCGAAGCCCCGGATCGCGCCGATCATGTGCAGGCGTTTCGCGACGGGCGCGTTCCGCTGCTTGTGACGACGACGATCCTTGAACGGGGAGTGACGGTACCGAACATCGATGTCGCCGTCCTTGGCGCCGAAGACCGCATCTTTACGGAAAGCGCTCTTGTGCAAATCGCCGGCCGCGTCGGCCGCCACGCGGCGTTTCCGGATGGCGACGTCCGCTTTTTCCATCACGGAAAAACGAACGAGATGGTGCGGGCGCGCCGCCACATTGTCCGCATGAATGAGACAGCGAAGAAAAGGGGGTTGCTGCATCGATGAACTGCCTCCTTTGCCATTCTCCGTACAACCCGATCACGAGCTGGCGCCAGCTGTTTCTTCTTGAAGACCCAGACGTCCTTTGCCCGCGCTGCCGCGGTGCGTTTGTGCTTATTGACGGCCGCCTTTGCGAGATGTGCGGCCGCCCGCTCGAGGAGGCGGCGCCATCCGTGTGCCCCGACTGCCTCCGATGGCAGGATGATGAACAATGGGGGAGGGCGCTCGTGAAAAACCGATCCGTCTATCTATACAACGACTGGATGAAAGACGTCGTCGCCTTATGGAAATTCCGCGGCGACTATGTCATCGTCGAGGCGTTCCGCCGTCCGTTTTCCCAAGCGTTTCGCCGCCATTTCGGCCGCGATTGGCACATCGTCCCAATCCCGCTGAGCCCCGAACGGCTGTATGAGCGCGGCTTCAACCAAGCGGAAGCGCTCGCCCGCCTGCTTCCGTTTCCGTGTTTCCCTTGGCTTTCTCGCAAGCATTCCGAAAAACAATCGAAAAAATCGCGCCGTGAGCGGCTCGAGACCGACAACCCGTTTTTTCTCTCCGGACATCCGCCGATTGACGGAAAACGAATCGTTCTCATCGATGACATTTACACGACGGGCATCACCGTCCGCCACGCGGCCCTTGTTTTGCTTGAAGCGGGGGCGGCAGAGGTGGGGGCGTTGACGTTGGTGCGGGCGTGAGCAGGCTAAACATTTGTCTGCAGGATGCCGATATAAACAGTAGCAACCGAATGGAGCGGAAGGTGAACAGGGATGGAAATTCGCAACGTTTTGACTAGACAATCGATAACGTCGCCAAATCAAACGCTGATAGTGCAAAAAGGAGAAACATACGATGCGGTCATCAAGGAAAGCCAAGGCGGCGCTGCCGTTGTCGTGATCAAAGGGATCGAAGTGCAGGTGCGAACGGAAGGGGAATGGCCGCAGGAAGGGCGTGTGGCCATCAAGATCGTTGGGGAACAAGACGGCGTCCCGGTGGCGCGAATCGTTCCCCGCCCTCCTCAAGAGACGGACAAACAACCGGTTTATTTTTCTGCTTCGGAACCGTTATCGTCTGAGCTGAGACAGGTTGGGGACTGGCTGCAAAAACATGGACAATCGCTCACAAAAGAGATTGTTTCCACCTTGCGAACGTTTTTCACCGAAGCCCCAGGCACCGTAGAGCAAAAACTTGATACCGTTCGCGCGGTCATCAATAAGCATTTAGAACTGACAGACGTTCATCTTGCAGCTGTCCATGAGGCGCTGCATGGGAAGCCGTTAGGGGAGCAATTCGCGGAGATTGCCAACAAACTCGATCCAGCCTTTACACTGGCTCAGCGAGAAGAACAAAGCGCGATGAAAGAAACGCCGCACCATTTGGCTGTTGCGGCCGATCAGTTCGAGCGCCAAGCGTGGCGGACGGGAAAAACGGGAGAATTGTCCAGCGCGCCTCCTTCATTGGCAGCCGACCAGTCCGCCAAAGCGGGATCAACAGAAGGAACGAAGTCCTCAGAAATCAGCGGACGTAAAGCATTGGGGCACCGTCCCCTCGTACCGACATGGGATCATCTAGAACGCACGGTTCAGATGGAAACGGCATCAACTACCGAAACATCCACCCTCCTCCAACAAGTACGTGAACAAGTCGCTCGCGAGCCGAGCTTGTCGAAGGCAGTGGAATACGTCCGTCAACAGGTCGTTCATATGCCGAATGTAGAGCGGAACGTGGCAGAACAAGTGGATCGGGCGTTGCGTGAGGTTGTTCAGCTGCAGCGGCAAGGGCGGGAAGGGGAAGCCCGAGCGCGGTTGAGTGAGGTGTTGGTGAAGGCGGAACAAGCGGCCCGTGCTTTGGAAGCGACCGTTCAATCCGTGAGTGACGCCTCTCAACCGTCTCCAGAGCTACCGAAGCAAATTCGAGCCATTCGAACGGAAGCCGTTCGTGCGCTAAATTTGTCGAATACGCTGTCCCGAGTTCAAAAGCTGCTCGCTGAACACAGCGAGTTGCCAGGGGATGTCCGACAAAAAATAGAAGCGGTGTTAAAAGAAACAATGTGGCTGCAACAAGCTGGCCAACATGCGGCAGCGAGAACTCATCTTGTCCGTCAACTCGATCAAATCGAGTCGATAACGGCTAATACACGATCGTCAGTTGTCCAACCGCCGTCTCCTGTTAATGAGACGACAGCTCCATTCAAGATGCCAGCGGTGGACCATATATCGGTTTTATCGGAGATGGCAGAGGGAGCAGGACAGGGAGGAATTTCACAGCGTTCCACCGCTCCAGTGGTCGAGCAGTCAGGTGATGACGCGATTGGAAACGGGGCGCGGCAGGCTATCTCTTCGGCGGGCAGCCAAAACGAAGTGACAGCTGATGCGGCGAACGACACTCAACCGATCGAACAGCTGCGTGAGGCCATGCGCCGAGCAATCAAATCGTTGCAGCAAGAGCCCCACTTGGAAAAAGCGTTGGACGCCGTTGGAGCGGATATCGCGGAAGCGCTCCGCACCCACCCTCACTGGGAACAGGCATGGGCCGACTCGTTTGCCAGTGCGCGAAATTTGATGGAAAAAGGGCGGGAGCTCGCCGCAAGGCAGACCGTGTTGAAAACGTTAAATGAGATCGAAGCGTCACTCCCGTCTGTGCCAACTGATCGCTCGCTGGATGTTGACAGCCTATTTGATGGGGCATGGCAAGCGGCTTTGTCGCTTGAATCCAAACAATTTTTCGTGCAAACGGTCACGAAAAAAATGGCGCAGGCTGCACTTGATTTTAAAACGGTGAAGCGCGATGTGATGCGCCAGTTAGAGACGGTGGCGCAGGTGGCGGAAAACAAAAGCCCCGCCGCCCGCTTGCAAGCTACATCGATGTTGGAAATGGCGATCAAACAATTGGACAACGCCATTTTAAAAAGCGACATCATGCTGTTTACCGATATGGTGACGGAAAAACAGTTGATGAAAGCCAGCTCCGCGCTCGCTGAGGCAAAAAAACAGCTTCGCCAAGGTGACGCGGCTGGGGCACGGAACATCGTGAACGAAGTGAAGAACATGCTAGCGAATATTGTGTTCAAACCGTCCGAGGCGAAGGTGAAACATTTTGTGAGGATGCACGGTGAAACAACAGCCGATTCATCCAAAGCGTTTCTTGAGCAAGTGAACCAGGTGATGCAACCGCCAGTGGATGGTCCATCAGCAAGGCACGTGTTTGACACGATTCGCCGTCTCGGCTTGATGCACGAGTATGAGGCCGCCGAGCGGCTTGTATTGAAAGGAAATGAAGAGGAGTCGGCACTGCCAAATATAAAGGAAGTGCTTTTGCGGCTGGCGCAAAGCGGAAATGAATCGGTTGCGCGGCAAGCGGAACAGGCGTTAACGAATTTGACGGGCCAACAGCTGTTAAACAAGTGGGATGGCATGATGGGGTGGCAAAGCTTTTTCTTCACACTGCCGCTGTTATGGCAACATGAGGTGCGCAACGTCAACGTCTATGTCAACGCCCGCCAAGATGGCGAGCGAATCGATTGGGAAAACTGTCAGCTCTATTTCTTGCTGGAGACAAAAAAATTGGGAGACCTCGGCATTTTGCTTCAGGCGAATGAGCGAAACTTATCGATTACCCTTCGCAACGACCGCGATGATTTTGCCCAAAAAGCCGCGCCGTTCATCGAGATGGCGAAAAAGCGATTGGAGGAGATCGGCTATCACGTCAAAGCGATCAACGTCGACAAGCTGACGAATGAAACGAAGCGGGAGGAAGAAGAAAAACGGGCGCCATCCATTCGCCCGTATGGATCGTTTACGGAAAGAGGGTACGATTTCACGATATGATAGCGAACTATTTCAACCAAAAAAAGCAGAGACACATGAACGGCCCGACGGCGGCCGTCATCCGCTATGATGAATCATCGGGTCGGTCGCCGACTGTCGTCGCCCAAGGAAGCGGACATGTGGCGCAGAAAATCATTGAACTGGCGAAACAGCATCACGTCCCGATTCAAGAAGATCCGTTGCTCGTGCAAAACTTGCTGCAACTGGATCTAGGCGACCGCATCCCGCCGCAGTTGTACGCGGTGATTGCCGAAATTTTGATTTTGATTGAAGAAATTGAAAAAAACCCTTAAACATTGTCGATTGACCGCCGATATAAATGACAGAGAGCCAATGGGGGTGCACGGCGTTGGATTTTTTAACGGAAGAATGGATTTATCAAAAAAACTCGCAACAGTTGACGGCGTTGTTATATGAGGGGCTCATCGAATGTTTGGAAGAAGCCATTGCGTCCATTGAACACAAAGATTATTTCCGAGCGAACAAACAGCTGCAAAAAGGAAACGACATCCTTCGCCGCCTCGGCGTTGGATTGCGCTATGACGCGGGCATCATCGCCCACCAGTTGGATGCGCTCTACAACTATATGGCTGAGCGCCTCATTGAGGCAAATATGAAAAAAGACGTGAAGATTGTTCAGGAAGTGTGGCAATTAACGACTACGATCGCCACCGCGTGGAACGAGGCGCTCAAAAGCGGCGCCTCTTCCGTGCATGCGGCACAAAGGCAAAAAGCCGCAGCGTACGAACAATTCATTACATACGAGAAATCATAAGCAAAGGAGCGGATGTTTGTGCGAATCAACCATAACATTCAAGCGCTCAACGCCTACCGCAACTTGGCGGCCAATCAATCGAGCATTTCGAAAAACTTGGAGCGCCTCTCCTCCGGTTTGCGCATTAACCGTGCGGCTGACGACGCAGCAGGGCTTGCCATTTCGGAAAAAATGCGCTCGCAAATTCGCGGTTTGCAAATGGCAGAACGGAACGCGCTCGATGCGATTTCGATGATCCAAACGGCGGAAGGGGCGTTAAACGAAGTTCACAGCATCCTGCAGCGGATGCGCGAGCTGGCTGTGCAGGCGGCGAATGATACGAACACGGCCGAAGACCGAGAAGCGATTCAAAAGGAAATCAATCAGTTGACATCTGAAATTAACCGGATTGCCAACTCCACCGAATACAATACGAAAAAATTGCTCAATGAGTCCGTTTCCAGCCAAGCGAGAAGTGTGCAAATTGCTCAAGATAGCTTTTCAGCAGGCGGCACAACAATCGATGGAGCGAGCCTGAAGCTGGACCCGGAAAGCACGATCGTAGCCGGGAACTATAAAGTGAAAATTGAGGACGTTGCGACGAAATCCCTTCAAAGCACAGGACCGATTGCCGGGGGCGTGCAACAAATCACGTTAGACCCGACATCCAACTTAACTGTCGGGGATACATATGGGATCAAAATCGATCAGCAAGATGTGAAAGTCATTACGAATAATCCGGAAACATCATCCGCCATTGATGCGGTATCGATTGCGCCGAACTCCCCGTTAAGCGATGGAACAGTGAATCTTGTGATCCGTCGCACGAATGCTGTGAACAACTTCCAATCAGGTGGCACGGGTCTGACAGGAGTGCAAGTTTCGGCCTCTGCAGATCTAGATCCAAATAATACGTTTGTGATAGAAACAAAGTCCCAAGCTTCTGGTGTGCAAAACGGGACGGCCAATGGTCTATATATTACGAAGGTCAATATTGACTCTAGCAAATTTTCACTAAAAGGTGAAGATTTCCGGCTCGTCTATACAGAAACGTCACCAGGATCCGGCCAGTTCACGGTAACTTTGCAAGATAAAAACGGGAATGATTTATCCCAAGCGGTCATCTTAGATAATAACCAACAAAACTACGAGTTTTATGATTTATCTGGCAACAAACTTGGTGTTTCCTTTACGACGATTTCCGGTATTAACGGAACACTAGCGGCAGCAAGTGAAAATGGAAAATACAATGAATTTGATATTGATATTGCGCTGTCTTTAAAGAAAAATGGCACGCAAATCGGAACGGCTGTCATCACTCCGACAGATGGGACGGCTGGCAATGTGACCATTAACGGTTCGGATAGGATTAGCTACACAATCAATCATAACGGATATGCCAGCACGAACATCAATCGAACAGCAACGTTCGGCATACAGAGTATGCTTTCATACTCGACCGATGGAGCGACGTTCACGACGTTTAATGCAGGTGACAATCTGACCTTAAATGGCGGCATTTTCGTTGATACAGCCGACAATATCACTGATTATACGACAGGGGATACGACCGTGCAGATTGACGTTGGCACGACGTCATCGTATACAGCCACGCTGGTTGATGACGTGGGAAACGCACTGTCCGGCGTACCGATGCTCGTCGTTGACAATAACGGCGTGTATTCGTTTGGCAGCGGCACAGGCGTTTCGTTTACGACTGACACATTGTCAGCAGGAACACGGACGTTTACAGTAGGGGCAACCATTGCGACAAAAGCAACGTTAAGCACGAACGGCGTTGAGGTTGAGACGTTGAACAATATCGCCCCGAATACGACATTGCGTTTCCAAAACGGCGATCTGACGATGAATATCGGTGCGCTAACGAATGGTGAAGCTTCCTTTACGATCACAGGAGGGACGAACGACCAGTCGCTCAAAATTCAGATCGGAGCGAACGAAGGGCAAATGTTAAGCATTGGGATTGACGATATGCGGGCGTTCGCTCTGAAGCTTTCAAGCAACACCGCTGGTTCTTCGGTTTCATTTACGAACCATTTGGGGGAAACGATCACTGCCTATTACACGACTACAGCGAATGTCAATAATGGGGACGTTACGGAATACGGACTGGATGTAACGACCCATGAAAAGGCGACGGCAGCGGTGAAAGTTTATGACTATGCCATCGCCCAGGTATCGGCGCAACGTTCGAGCTTAGGTGCTGTGCAAAACCGCCTCGAACACACGATCAACAACTTAAAGACAGCTGAAGAAAACTTAACGTCATCCGAATCCCGCATCCGCGATACGGATATGGCGATGGAGATGGCGGAGTTTACGAAAAACAACATCTTGACGCAGGCGGCGCAGGCGATGCTCGCGCAATCGAACCAGCTGCCGCAAGGGATTTTGCAGTTGCTGAAAAGCTAATCGGACCGCATCGGGCGGGGCATAAACGCCTCGCCCTTTTGCTATGGTTGTGCGATAATGGGGGTAGCGAGAGGTGATGGCGATGGAAGTGCAAAAAGTGACGCGTACAGGGCTGGCGAACGTGGGCCGCAAAAACGATGCTCCGATGGAATCGGTGTCCTTCACCGAAGTGATGGCGAAAACGCGCCGAGACGTCGTATGGGAGCGGATCAACGAACAAGTCCGCCAAATCGAGGAGCAAGGGAAGAAGCTTGCCGAGTCGCGGACGGTGGAGGATTTGCGCAAATACAAGCAGCTCGTCAAATCGTTTTTGGACGACGCGGTGAAAAACGGCCTCCAGCTCGAGGAACAACGCGGCTTCAGCCGCGGCGGGCGCGCGCGCATTTATAAGCTCGTGAAGGAAGTCGATCAAAAGCTCGTTGAACTGACGAATGAAGTGCTGCAAAAAGAACAGCGTGGACTCGAGGTTTTGCGGCTCGTTGGTGAGATTCAAGGACTGATCATCAACATCTATACATGACCCATCGGCAGGCTGAAACGCCTCCATTGGCCATAGTGAGTCCAACATGCTACTGTGCGGCTGCATGAAAAAGCAGGAGAGCTTATATGATCAGACCAAGCCGTTTGATGTCGACAATCGGGAGGGGAAGACGGTGGCGGAATTGGCGAACTGTGCCAAATGCGGGCGGTTGTTTGTCAAACTATCGACGCGTGATGTTTGTGAATCGTGTTACCAAGAGGAAGAGCGGCAGTTTGAGCGTGTCTACGCCTTTTTGCGCAAGCGGGAAAACCGTACGGCGACGATGGCGCAAGTTGTTGAGGCGACAGGCGTGGAGGAGAAGCTAATCATCAAATGGATTCGCGCGGGGCGGCTGCAGCTTGTCCATTTCCCGAATCTCGGCTATCCGTGCGACTCGTGCGGCGCGCTGATCCGTGAAGGGCGGCTATGCGCCAAGTGCCTCGGCCAGCTACAGGCTGACTTACGGCGGGCGGAGGGGGAAAAGGAAAAAGAAGCTCGTTCCCGCCGCGCCACTTATTACATTCAGGACGATCAAGAACGCTAAACATTTTCCCTAACGTTCCGATATAAACAATAGCGCGATGTGAACCGTTTCTCTCAAGCGAGGTGAACGCGATGAAAATCCACCATATCGGTTCGATGAACGTCAACCCATATCAACGTCAGTTCGTCAAAACGGAGCGTCTAGCGGCAGGGAAGACGAAGGGCGATCAAGTGGAGATTTCCAAAGAGGCGAAAGAGCTGCAAGAAGCGGCAAGCTGGGAACGGGCGCGGCAGGCGAAGCTGGAGGAGCTGCGCCAACAAATTGAGACTGGCGCCTACCAAGTCGACCCGCGGGCGGTCGCCAAACGGATGATTGACTATTACCGAAATCACCGATAAAGGAAGCGGATCGTGATGACATTTGCCCCACTCATTCATCTATTGCGGGTGCACAGTGAGCTTTATGAAAGCTTGTTGGCGCTGTCAAGGAGAAAGACGGAAGCGTTGAAGAAAAACGACATCGAGGCGCTGTCGGCTTTGCTTGCGGATGAACAGAAGCATATTTTGGCCATCCGCCAGCTCGAGGAACGGCGGCAGCGCTGGCTGAAGGAGACGCTCGGCGATGAGGCGGCGACCCTCTCCCAATGCATGGATCTGGCAAAAGGCAAGGAGCGTGAGGAGCTGAGGGAATGCCAAGCGCGGCTTCAGACGGCCGTGAAGGCCGTGGCGGAGGCGAATGAGCTCAATCGCCAGCTCATTGAACAGTCGCTCCAGTTTGTCACCGCGATGCTTGAGACGTTCGCCCCGACGCTGTCCACCTACAGCCGCACGCAACAATATGCCCCTTCGCCCGAGCGACCGCTGTTTGAATCGAAAGCGTAAGGAGGAGAACCGATGCTCTCGACATTCCATGGCCTTGAAGCCGCCCGACGCGGCATGATGGCCCAACAAGCCGCCTTGTACACGACAAGCCATAACATCGCCAACGCCAATACAGAAGGGTATACACGGCAGCGTGTTCAACTGCAGCCGACGCCGCCGTTCCCGACGCCCGGACTCAACCGCCCGAACATCCCGGGGCAGATGGGGACAGGAGTGGAGGCGTCGTCGGTTGAACGGGTGCGCGAATATTTCCTCGACATCCAATACCGCGGCGAAAACAGCAAGCTCGGCTATTGGGAAGCGCGCGCGGATGCAGTGGCGAAGATGGAAGATATCATGAACGAGCCGTCCGACAGCGGGTTGGCGAAAACGATGGACCAGTTTTGGCAGGCGCTGCAAGATTTGAGCACCCAGCCGGAGAACGAAGGAGCGCGCTCCGTCGTCCGCCAGCGCGGGTTGGCGGTTGTCGAGACGTTCCACTATTTATCGAATTCACTGACGCAAATCCGCACGGACATCGGCACGCAAATCGGCACGACGGTGACGGAAATCAACTCCCTTCTCAACCAAATCCGAGCCTTAAACGAACGGATCGCCGAAATCGAACCGAACGGCTATTTGCCGAACGACTTGTACGACGAGCGCGACCGGTTGATCGACGAGCTGTCGCAGTATATGGAGATCGGTGTGGAAAAGCATCCAACCGGCGGCAACGCTTTGCCCATGGCGGAAGGAACGTACGACGTTTACGTGATGAACGGGAGTGCAAAAGTGTATCTCGTTCAAGGGCGCACGGCGTCTGCCGTATCGTTTCCCGACGGCAGCGATGTCGACGGCGACGGGGTGAAGGAAATTCCCCCTGCTTCAGGCGTCAATACGCTTGATGTCAGCGGGACGACCATTTCCTTCACGGCTCTTTCCAACGGCAAGCTGCGCGGGTTGATCGAAGGATACGGCTATCAAAGCGGAACCGACGCCAGCGGCCAGCCGATCGTCAAAGGGCTGTACCCAGATATGCTGTCGAACTTGGACAAGCTCGCCTATACGTTCGGCACGGTGTTCAACGCCGTTCATCAACAGGGCTACGGGTTAAATGGAAGCACGAATCACCCGTTTTTTGATGGGATCAGTGCCGTAAGCGGCGCGGCGAACACGATCAAGCTCGCTGCCGACATCGACGATTTGGCGAACATCGCGGCGTCCACCAAAAGCGGGGAAACAGGGAACGGCAACAACGCCATCAACCTCGCTAACGTCCGCAGCCTGCTTTTGTCCAATGCGACCGTTTCGCTGCAAGACGGCATCGCCGTCAACTTGGCCTCCCTGAATTTGCCGCTTTCCTCAGGCACGGTTGAAACGAACTACCAAGGCTGGATCGGCCAGCTTGGCGTCGACGGTGAGCAGGCGAACCGGATGAAAACGAACAGCGAAACGCTGCGCCAGTCGGTGGAGGAAAAGCGGCAGTCCGTGAGCTCCGTGTCGCTCGATGAAGAGATGATGAACATGATCAAATTCCAGCACGCCTACAACGCCGCGGCAAGGCAAATCACGGTGATTGACGAAATGCTCGATAAACTCATCAACGGCATGGGCGTCGTCGGAAGGTAGGTGAACGGTGATGCGCATTACGCAAAGCATGTTGGCGAACAATACGCTTAAGCAGATTGCCCGAAGCTATGCCAATTTGGACAAATATCAAACCCAGCTTTCGACGGGGAAAAAAATCACCCGCCCGTCGGACGATCCTGTTGTGGCGATGAAAGGAATCGCCTACCGTTCGAATTTAGCCGAAGTCGAGCAGTTCAAACGCAACTTCTCGGAAGCGTACAACTGGGTGGAAAACTCCGATTCGGCGCTTGACAAGGCGACGCAGGCGCTGCAGCGCATCCGCGAGCTCACCGTGCAGGCGAGCAACGACACATACGAAGAAACGCAGCGCCAAGCGATCGCCAAAGAAGTGCGCCAGTTGACCGAACATTTGGTCACGATCGCCAATACAAAAGTCGGCGACAAATACATTTTCAACGGCGCGAAAACGACGGAGCCGCCTGTGACGGTGAACCCGGACGGCACGATTTCCGTGTCGGCAAACAGCCAACAGCTGAACATTGAGCTCGCCAAAGGCATTTACATTCCGGTCAACATTCCGCCGAGCACAGCGTTTGGCGCGGGCGGCGGATTGTTTTCGGATTTGCAAAACTTGGCCGCTGCCCTCGAAAATCCGAGCACGACCGGTGATGATATAACCGACTATTTAGACAAACTCGACAGCCACTTGACGAATTTGCTCGGCGTCCGCGCCGAACTCGGCGCGCGCATGAACCGGATCGAGCTCATGGAAGACCGCATCGACAGCCAGCAGGTGATCGCGGAAAAAATGTTGTCGGACAACGAAGACGTTGACCTTGAAAAAGTCATCACCGATTTGAAAACGCAAGAAAGCGTCCACCGCGCGGCGTTGGCCGTCGGCGCGCGCGTCATTCAGCCGACGTTGGTTGACTTTTTGCGCTAAGCTAGCTTTTTTAGCTGGCTTTTTTCTTATCATGTTCCGATTCCGTCCGCCTGACGCGGAGGTTTCGACAAGGAGGAGCTGTTGATGCGCATTCCGCAGCTTCGTATGGAAGCAACATTCGCGAAACTGGCGATTTCCACCGAGCCTGCGCAACTGGAAATCACGCAGCCGCCAGCCGAAATGACGATCGAACAGCCGAAGCCAGAACTGGAGATCAACGTCATTCGCCCGCGCCTAACGATCGATCAATCGCAAGCGTGGGCCGATATGGACTTAAAACATATTTTCCGCCGGATTGAAGAAGCGGCACAGGAAGGATATGAAAGTTGGCTCGCTTATTTAGCAACCGTTTCGCAACAAGGCGATGAATTAATGAAAATCGAAAACGGCGGCGACGTGATTGCCGAGCAAGCGCAAGCAAACAGTGAAGACCCGCCGTTGGAGTTTAACGTCGGCTTCGTGCCGTCGCCGTTTAGCGTCAAAATCGACTACGAACCGGGCAAACTGATCATGGATTGGAAAATTCATAAGCCGCTCATTGACGTAAAACCGCACCAGCCAATTATCCATTACAAACAAGGAACGGTGCATATTGATTTAGCTCAGCGCAACTCACTGCACATCGACGTGGTTACGTAAATACGAAGGTAGCGTCAAAAGTTCTATGAAAACTCCACACAGATCATCCCATTGAGCATCGTGGGGCATGCGGAGGGCCGGATTCGCCCTCGACCAACACCCGCCAAAGGTGCGGAAGAGTCGTCAAGGGCGACGGGGACAAAAAAGAAGGCAATAAGAAAGCCGCCCTTGCCATGACCGAATTTTACCTTTGGCGGTGTTCGGTTGGTCAAGGGTTCGCTTCGCCGAATC
>NZ_JAFWFM010000033.1:0-15720 GCF_017515625.1 Geobacillus sp. | reverse complement strand
CTTTCCTTCATTTCGTTCGTTCGCCGTTTTTTCTCTGGGCAGCTTCCTCTCGATTGGAAATCCGGGATGGCCGCTGCTTTGTTTGAGTATGCCCAAATTTATGGAAGGCGTATGTATAATTTTGGATAATCAACACTCGTGGTACCTTGTGGAACTTTTTTGTAAAAAATATGGCGAAAGACATAAAAAAACCGCCCGTCAATTGCGGCGGTTTTCCCCCCGTTCTTCGATCAGGCGAAACGGCATCCCGGTGCGGAGCACACCTTTCGTCTCGACTCCACCCAGCCCTTTTTCCCCGGTCAGCGTGTTGCGAAGCACATCCCACACATCGACCGTTTCCGTAAACGGGGTAAAACTGAGACGAGAAACGATATAAACCGGATCTAAGGCGTGAATGTTGACCCGCGCCGGCGAACTGGCAAAATTCGCCCCCGCGCGGATGAGCGATTCAAAATGCGATTGGCAGGCGCCGGCGAAAATGATGAGCTGATCGAGATGCGGCACTTTTTTGCGCGCTTCTTTCACTGTTTGAACAAAATGGCGTGAATGGCGGTACGCTTTCAAATCATGAAGCTTCCCTTTTGACTTTGAATACGAGTCATGACCGGTAATGACTAAAATATCCGGACGAAACTGCTCAATCAAGGAGCCGACTTTTTCCGGCATCTCGCTTTCCTCACAGTAAACGCCGTGCACCGGCACCCCAATCCGTTCATACAAATCCATGCATTTGCGCAAATATAACGGGTCGCCGTCCAAATGAAGGACGCATCCCGGAATTTGAAAAAAATCTTTCTCCACCCGGTACCCGCCGGTTGCCCGATACTCGACTTTTTGCTTGATCATCTGATAATCTTGGCGAAACAGCCAGTATGACTGTTCAATCAGTTCGATTTCCCGCCTTTTTCGTTCTTGTTGCCCCCGCTCATCGATAATGACCAAGTCGCTGCACGGGGCGTCGGCCACAAGCCGCACGTCCTCGCCATATAAAATGGCTTCCCATTCCCCGTTCTTTTCTTTAAGGTCAATGACGCGGAACAATACGTCGCATTGGTAAGACTTGCGGGCGACAATATCGCCGATTTTGACGTCCATCACCGCTCACTCCATTGCATAATCGTTGTCATCCATACGATATGCAGACGCGGACAATAGGTGATAGACGCCTGTTTTCAACTGCTGCGGCCTCAACGGCGAAAAAGCGGCGCCAATGCGTTGCTTAACGAGGCAAACTCGGTTATATGAAGCGTTTCCCCGCGGCGGCGCGGATCGATGCCCACCGCAGCAAGCGCCTGTTCGATTTGTTCTTTGTTCTCTTTTCCGCCTGGCAAGCTGCTCACTAAATTATTGAGCAGCGTTTTGCGGCGCTGAGCAAAGCTCGCCCGCACCACTTGGAAAAACACATCCTCATCCTCAACAGCGACAGGCGGATGGGCCCGTTTCGTCAGCCGGATGACGGCGGAATCGACGTTTGGCTGCGGCATAAACACGGTGCGCGGCACCGCCATCACGACTTCCGCCTCTGTGTAATACTGCACAGCAATCGTCAGCGAGCCGTAATCTTTCGTTCCCGGCCTGGCAGCGAGGCGATCGGCCACCTCTTTTTGCAGCATGACGACGATGCCGCGGATTGGGAGCCGGTCGGTAAGCAGCTTCATAATGATCGGTGTGGTCACATAATACGGCAAGTTAGCGACCACCATCCGGTCGTTCACATCGGCCAGCTCTTCCGCAATGACCGCATGCAAATCCGCCTTCAACACATCTTGGTGAATAATGCGCACATTGTCGTAGGGGGACAATGTATCCGCCAAAATCGGCAGCAGCCGGCCATCGATTTCAAAGGCGACGACCTTTTTTGCCCGCCGTGCGAGCTGTTCGGTCAACGCCCCGATGCCGGGTCCGATTTCAATCGCCCCCGTATCGCTGGAGACGCCGGCAGCATCAACAATTTTCCGCAAAATGTTCGCGTCAATCAAAAAGTTTTGTCCGAGGCTTTTTTTAAACGAAAAACCATACCGCTCCAAAATTTCTTTCGTCCGCCCCGGTGTTGCAATGTCTTTATGCATCGCCCGCCTCCTCCCGCATCACTTGCGCCAGCGCGGCGTAAAAGGCGTCTCGGGAAATGCGGAACACTTTCAGCCGCTTATGAAACTGTCGGCCGTTGGCATAACCGATTTTCAGCTCCTCCCCGAGCCGCTGCCGGCGCCGGCGCGCCATCTCCCCGCCAACCAGTCCGGCTTCAATCAATTCTGCAAACGTAATTTCTTCTTCCCAATCGGCTGTCTCTTCATACACGTTCGCAAGCGCCTGGCGAATGTCGTCGGGGGAAGCGTGCTCGACCCCAATGCCCTTCCCACTTCTCGCTTTCGCGGCTTCGCGCGGCAAAAAGGCGTGTTTGCATCCCGGCACTTGCTCGGCAATCGTGCGGCGGATTTTCTCGCCGGGGAAGTCGGGATCGGTGAAGATGATCACCCCGCGCCGCTCTTTCGCCAGCTTGATCCGTTCGATGACTTCCGCCCCCACCGCCGCCCCGTTTGTTTCGATCGTATCGGCATCAACGGCGCGCCGGATCGCCGCTGTATCATCTTTCCCTTCCACGACAATCACTTCTTTAATCTTCATCCCATCATTGCAGAAACAGCGGAATGAGCGATTTTTCCTATTTCTGCAATGCCTCCTTTCCGGTAAAATAAAGGGTAGAGCGAACCGCCGCCGCTCCATGCCCCTATTTTATTTTTTCAACTTTGTTGAAACTTTTTTCTGCATCAGAAGTCTAATTAGACAGATGGAGCAATACGCGCATTGTTGCGGCCCAATGCCATTATAGCGAAAAAAAGCAGAGGGGAAAAACCCCTCCGCTTGCATTCTCCAATCGCCTTTCTATGGCAGCACCCGTATTTTGACACGCTTTCTGCCCCAACCAAACGCATCCGACCGTTCCGGGAAAAACACGTCGATTTTATATCCGCGAATGCTTGAGCCGGTGTCAGCGGCAATAGCATATCCGTATCCTTCCACATACACCTTCGACCCGAGGGGGATGATGGACGGGTCGACGGCAATCACTTTGACGGAAGGATTTTGGCGCAAATTGATGCCTGTTCTCGTTATGCCTGAGCAACCCTCACAATAGGCGGTATAGGCGGTGGCGGTGACGTAAAACTCCTTCGCGGCTTGATCGGCGCCGCGCGAGGACGGCCGGCCGGATGATGCAACCGGGTGCACCGTTTTAGTGCCAATGGCGACAATGCGCGGTTTGCTCTCTTTTATCGTTCTTGTCGCCAGCAATTTGCGCGCCACTTCTTTGCCGTTTTCCAATGTCACTTCATACGTTTTTTCGATTTTTCCCTTTTCCCCGGGTGCAATGACGCGCCGCTCTCCTTTTGGCAGCGAATCGTCCCGCTTCGTCACCACGGCAAAGTCGACGGGCTCTTCCACTACATCGGTGACTTTTTTAATCCGAACGATGTAAACCGTCATCCCAGCTTTGACTGTTTCTTGCAAGGAAGGTTCAATTCGGTCCCATTGGCCCAACGGGATCCCTTGCTGTTTCAAAAAGTCAGCGACCGTAGTCGAAGTGGTCCATACCTGTTGCTGTTTGCCGCCGACATTTAGACGAACCGGAAACGCCCTTTCAATGCCGATGTTCATGCCTTTTTGAACTTTGGCGGAAAGCGACGGCGCCACTTTGTCATGCGGCCCGACTGCCACGTGTTGCGAACGGAGCAATTCCCCGACCGTATCGGCCGTCGTCCATATTTTTTTCTTTTTTCCATCGATCGTCAATGTCACTTCTTTGCTTGCTTCCCAAATGATGTGAAGATCGTCGGTGATCGGTGTATTTAGAGACGGATAGACGTAATCTTCCTTGCGAGGCTGAATGCCTTGTTCCTCAAGCAGTTCCTCCACATCCTTCGCATAAGTGCAGATTTCCTGCTTTTTTCCGTTGATCGTGAGTGTTACATCATCTTTGGCCATCTCGTAGCCGGCCACCCCTGTGGTTGCCGAGATGGCGAGAAATCCGCTCGCCGTAACGGTCGCATTTTTCCTCCATAAGTCCAGCCACTTTCTCCTGTTTGGCAACATCGGAAACGCCTCCTTTTCCTCTGAAATCCCCTCTCCCTCTAACATGTACGCGCGAGCATACTCTATTATGCGGAAAATTCAGTGAAAAAGGAAGGAAGACTTGTCGACACGCGGTTGGTTCATATCGGCTGAATTTGTAGAATTTTATCGTCTTCGCCGCACCTT
Organism: Geobacillus sp.; assembly: GCF_017515625.1. NCBI lineage: Bacteria > Bacillati > Bacillota > Bacilli > Caryophanales > Anoxybacillaceae > Geobacillus > Geobacillus sp. The sequence continues at coordinate 11,466 of NZ_JAFWFM010000033.1, read as the reverse complement.
CGACAAGCCTCCCCGCTATTCGACGCCTAATTTTAGCGGTCGATGGCGAACAATTTTTTGGCATTTTCCGCCGTTGTTTCCGCTACTTCGGCAAAAGAAACGTTTTTAATTTCCGCGATGGCCTCGGCAACGTATTTGACATAGCTCGGCTCATTTCGTTTTCCACGGAAAGGGTGAGGCGTTAAATACGGGCAATCCGTCTCGATTAACAAATGGCGGAGCGGAATTTCTTTCGCCACTTCTTTCGGCTTTTTCGCATTTTTAAACGTGACCGGGCCGCCAAGGGAAATGAAAAAGTTCATGTCAATGCATTGTTTGGCCACCTCAACGCTGCCGCTGAAACAATGCATAATCCCACCGACTTCAGCAGCGTTTTCCTCTTGCAAAATTTTTAAAATATCGGCTGTTGCCTCACGGTTATGGATGATGATCGGCAGCTTCACTTTTTTCGCCAGCGCGATTTGCCGGCGGAAAACGTCTTGCTGCACGTCTTTCGGCGATTTGTCCCAATGGTAATCGAGTCCCATCTCGCCGAGGGCCACCACTTTCGGATGGGCGGCGAGCTGTTCAATCATCTCCAAGTCGTCATCGGTCATATCAATCGCATCGACCGGATGCCAGCCGACCGCTGCATAAATAAACGGATATCGCTCAGCGAGCTCGATCGCCCGGTCAATCGTCGGCCGGTCAAACCCGACAACCACGATGTGCGAAACTCCTTCAGCGCGGGCGCGCTCGATCACTTGCTCCAAGTCTTCCTCATATTGGACGGCGTTCAAATGAGCATGAGTGTCAAAAAGCATACGAAGTCCCTCTTTTCCACCTTGATGTTAAGTGTAGCATAGAAATTAGTTACGTATGTCACAATTTAGTAACATTTCCATTACAAAATAGCAACAAGGAGGTGTCAACGACGACACCCCCTCATCCGTTCGTTGCATTATTTGATTTTTGTGCCGTTTGGCACGTGCTGGTCGACGGTTGCCAACGAAAAGCCGCCGCCGCTGCCTCCGGCCAAAATCATTCCTTCCGACCATTCGCCGCGCAGCTTGGCCGGTTTTAAGTTGGCGACGCAAATGACCTTTTTGCCGATGAGTTCCTCCGGCTTGTAAAACTCGGCGATGCCGGAAATCACTTGCCGCTTCTCGCCGCCGAGATCAAGCTGGAGCTTCAACAGCTTGTCGGCGTTTTTCATTCGCTCGGCGTGCACGACTTCGGCGACGCGCAAGTCGACTTTCGCAAAGTCGTCGATGGAGATTTCCTCCGCCCGAGCCGCTTGTTTTTCCTCTTTGGCCGCTTCCGCCGGTTTGCCGCCTTGCATATGCGCCTTAATGTACTCGACTTCAACGCCGATATCCAAGCGTGGGAAGAGCGGCTCCCCTTTCTGCACGTTCGTCCCTTCCGGAATAAGGCCGAAATCGTACAGGCTGTCCCACTCTTTCAATGAACGGTCGCTGATGCCGAGCTGGGTGAAGATGCGCTCCGGCGTGCGCGTCAAAAACGGCTGCAGCAACACCGCCGTATAGCGGAGCGATTCAGCTAGATGGGCCATGACAGAGGCAAGTTCCTCCCGTTTGCTTTCCTCTTTCGCCAACACCCATGGCTGCGTTTCGTCGATATATTTGTTCGTTCGGCCAATCAGCTGCCAAACGGCGGAGAGGGCAACGGAAAACTCCATCCGCTCCATTGCCTCTTCATATTGACGGACAACCTCGCGCGCCGTTTCGGAAAGATCTCGGTCAAACGGCGTTTTCGGGCCGCGGTACGGCGGAATCGCGCCGCCAAAATATTTCTCAATCATCGCGACGGTCCGGTGCAACAAATTGCCTAAATCGTTGGCCAAATCGTAATTGATGCGCTCGATAAACCCTTCCGGCGTAAACACCCCGTCAGAGCCAAACGGCACTTCCCGCAGCAAATAGTAGCGGAGTGCATCAAGCCCGTAACGATCAATGATCATCACCGGATCCACGACATTGCCTTTCGATTTCGACATTTTCCCATCTTTCATCAGCAGCCAGCCATGTCCGAACACTTTTTTCGGCAGCGGCAGGCCGAGCGCCATCAGCATGATCGGCCAGTAAATCGTATGGAAGCGGACGATCTCCTTGCCGACGAGATGGACATCCGCCGGCCAATATTTGCGAAACTTTTCATCGTTGTCCGTACCGTAGCCGAGCGCTGTGATGTAGTTGGCCAGCGCATCGATCCAGACGTAAATGACGTGCTTCGGGTCACCTGGCACTTTAATGCCCCAGTCAAACGTCGTCCGCGATACAGCCAAGTCCTCGAGCCCCGGCTTGATGAAGTTGTTGATCATCTCGTTTTTCCGCGATTCCGGCTGGATGAAATCTGGATTTTCTTCGTAATATTGCAGCAGGCGGTCGACGTATTTGCTCATCCGGAAAAAGTACGACTCTTCTTTCACTTTTTCAACAGGCCGGCCGCAGTCTGGGCAGTTGCCGTCAACAAGCTGCCGTTCGGTGTAAAACGATTCGCACGGCGTGCAGTACCAGCCTTCATACTCGCCTAAATAAATATCACCTTGTTCGACAAGACGGGCGAAAATCTTTTCGACAATTTTTTTATGCCGCTCCTGTGTCGTCCGGATAAAATCGTCGTATGAAATGTCCAATTTTCTCCACAACTCTTGGATGCCGGCGACAATGTCGTCGACATATTGCTGCGGCGTGACCCCTTTTTCTTGCGCCTTGCGCTGAATTTTTTGCCCATGTTCGTCCGTTCCGGTCAAATACATGACATCATAGCCGCGCAGCCGCTTATAGCGAGCCATCGCATCCCCCGCCACGGTCGTATAAGCATGGCCAATGTGCAATTTGTCGCTTGGGTAATAAATCGGCGTCGTCAAATAAAACGTCTTTTTCTCCATCGGTTAGGCCCTCCCTCGTACTGTTGCGCACAAAAGCCCCTGTCCTGAGGACGAGAGCGGCGTTACTTCTATTTTACATAATTTTTTCATTGTACAAAAACATCTATTTCTCCATGACGAAAAAAATATACGCAAATGGGCAAAAATACCTCCTTATTTTGGGCAATCGCCGCGAATTTATTATAGAGGGATAGAGTTTTGGCAAATAAAATGGTTCATGTTCCTTTATACCCAACCACAAACTTTTTTCCACAATAACAATATACATTTTTTTAAAATTTTACATATTAAAGGATTGACGCATAATGGAAACACTGATATGATTAGGGTGTAGGAAATTTGTCGAATATTGACGAATAAACGATAAAAATCATTGCGGAGAGGAGAGCAGACGATGAAATCGACGGGGATCGTACGTAAAGTCGATGAGTTGGGCCGTGTCGTCATCCCGATTGAGTTGCGCCGTACACTGGACATTAACGAAAAGGATGCATTGGAAATTTACGTCGATGACGATCGCATCATTTTGAAAAAATATAAGCCGAATATGACATGCGTCGTCACGGGGGAAGTATCGGACGACAACTTTAAATTAGCGGGCGGCAAAATCATTTTAAGCCGCGAAGGCGCGGAAATTTTGCTGCAGGAAATCCGCCAGCATTTGCAAGAAGCGGCGGACAACGAGTAAAAAAAGAGTTTCTCTGGTTTCAGAGAAACTCTTTTTTTTCTTGCTGCTGATGGTACTGTTGATAGACGTCGCGTTTGGACATATGCCGATCAGCCGCTGCCTGCTTTGCGGCTTCTTTTACGGAAAGGCCCTGCTCTTGAACATAATAGTCGACATGTTCGACAATCGACAGCGGCTGCCACCATGCCCCCTCCTCTTGCATGGCTTCATGTCCACCGCCGCGCGCCCCTTCGACAATGAGGCAAAATTCGCCGCGGATGTCCGCCGTCTCGGCCCAAGCAACCGCCTCGCTCAAATCGCCGCGGATGAATTCCTCAAACCGTTTCGTCAGCTCACGGCAAAGAGCAATGCGCCGTTCACCGAACACGTCGTACATGACAGAAAGCGTTTCTTTCAAGCGATGGGGCGCCTCATAAAAAATCAACGTTTCCCGCGCTGTTTTCAACGACAGCAGCTGCTCTCGTTTTTCTTTTTTCGACCGGTCCAAAAAACCGACGAACAAAAAACGCTCCGTTGGCAGCCCGGAGGCGACGAGCGCCGTCACTGCCGCGTTGGCTCCGGGAAGCGGCACGACGCGGCACCGTTCATCCAGTGCAGCAGCAACAAGCTCATAGCCAGGGTCGGAAATGCCGGGCATGCCGGCGTCGCTCACCAGCGCCACCGTTTTCCCTTCTTTCAGCCATTCGACAAGCTGCCGGCCGCTCGCATATTTATTGTGTTCATGGTAGCTGACGAGCGGCGTATGAATGTCGAAATGCGACAACAGCTTTTTCGTCTGCCTTGTGTCTTCCGCAGCGATCACGTCCGCCTCCCGCAGGATCCGCACAGCGCGAAACGTCATATCGTCCAAATTGCCGATCGGCGTCGGCACGATGTACAGCGTTCCTTGTTTATCTCGGTCAGCAAAGCTTTTTTGGTGCCAAAGCATCCGTCTCCCGCCCCTTTACGATGAAATGATGCCGTATAGAATGCGCTTCGTTTCTTCGGTATATTCATCATCCTCGCCATACACGATGAGCGGGGGCAACACTTTTAAGTCCGGGTTCGCATCTTTCATCCCCTCGATTAAAATCATGTTCGCTTCTTTGCCCGCTTTTGGATATACAAACCGAATCCGTTTCGGCTCGAGCCGGTATCGGCGCATAAACGTCACAAGGTCGGACAGCCGTCCAGGCCGATGGACGAACGCCGCCTTTCCGCCTTGTTTCAGCAGCTGGCTGCTGACACGAACGACATCCTCCAGCGTGCAGTAAATTTCATGGCGGGCGATGGCAAAATGTTCATTTTTGCTTAGCTCCTCTCGGCCAACAGTCGGAAAATACGGAGGGTTGCATGTGACAACATCATACTGGCTGTAGCCGATGCGCTGCGGCGCCTCTTTAATGTCACCGTGTATGATTTCAATTTGTCCTTCAAGTCCGTTGTATGCGACGCTCCGCCTCGCCATGTCGCAAAGCCGCTCCTGAATTTCGATGCCGATAATCTTCCCCTTTGTCCGCCGGCTTAACAGCAGCGGGATGACCCCATTGCCTGTGCATAAATCGACAATCTTCCCCTTTTGAATCGGCATGTAGGCAAAATGGGCAAGCAGCACGGCATCAAGGGAAAAGGAAAACACAGACGGACTTTGGATAATGCGAAGCTCCTCATTGAGCAAATAATCGAGTCGTTCATCTGCGTACAATTCCACCATTTTGCGCACAATCCTCCATAGAAAAAAATAACCTTTCCGAAATGGAAAGGGGAGCACTGCCTTTATTTTTTGTTCAAAAACGACAAGCAAAACAAACAATCGCCTTCCGTGCGAACGCTTCCGTAGTGGACGTGGCAAATATGGAATCCTTCTTGGTAAAGGCGTGCCAAATTGTCATACCCTTCGCCAATGTCAAGCAGCTTTTTGCTCTGTTTCGTTTCTTTTTTCTTCTCCTCATCCCATGCTTCCGACATCTGCTCGAGCCGCCGGCGCAAATGGGCGTTTTCAATCTGCAGCTGATGGTTCTCCTCGAGAAGTTCTGATACGCGTTGCTTCAGCTGCACAAGCTCACGGTAAAAATGGCTCAGCTGCTCCTCCATATTGGCCACCAATTGAAACACTTCTTTTTTGTCTACCTTTTCCACATGGCCCCACCCCAAATTAATCTGCGACACGAATGGACAGCGTCCCGTTCTTCATCAGCTCATCGAGCGTATATTCAACGACCCGCCCGTGCTCCGGCAATTCGATCTGCAACACCCGCTCCAAAATGTTTAACCCGACGACTTTGCCAAAGCCATACGGCGTTTCGACATATTCCCCTAAATCAGGAAGTTGTTCTTTCGCTGTTTCGTACTCCTCGCTCTCATATTTTAAGCAGCACATGAGACGTCCGCACAACCCGGAAATTTTCGTCGGGTTGAGCGATAAGTTTTGATCCTTCGCCATCTTGATCGACACCGGCTCAAAATCGCCAAGAAAGGTCGAACAGCAAAGCATGCGGCCGCACGGTCCAATGCCGCCAAGCATTTTCGCCTCATCGCGCACCCCGATTTGCCGCAGCTCGATGCGCGTCCGGAAAATCGAGGCCAAGTCCTTGAGAAGCTCACGGAAATCGACGCGGCCATCGGCGGTGAAATAAAAGATGACTTTGTTGCGGTCAAACGTATATTCAACATCAACAAGCTTCATTTCCAGCCCGTGCTCTTCCACTTTGCGCAAACAAATGTCGTACGCCTCGCGCGCCGCTTTTTTATTTTCTTCAACGACCCATTTGTCTTTTTCGTTCGCGACGCGGATCACTTTTTTCAGCGGCAGCACCACATCGTTTTCATCGACTTGTTTATTGGCGATGACGACTTTTCCGTATTCAATGCCGCGTGCCGTTTCGACGATGACAAATTCGCCGACGGGAATGATGAAATCACCTGGATCAAAATAATAAATTTTCCCCGCTTTTTTAAAGCGGACACCGACGACAGTATACAACGCTCTCCCTCCTTTACCGCTTTAATTGAAGAACGAGCTGCTCCATCAACAGCGCCTGGCTCATGTTCGTTGTATTTAAACGCGCTTTCGCTTGCAAAATCGCTTCCATGCTGTCCAAAATCCGCCGCTGCGGGCAAGAAAGCGCCCACTGCTGCAGGCGGTCAAGATGGTCGCGATAGAGGGCGCCCTCGCTCCGTCCCACCTGAATATGCAATAAATCGCGGTATATATATAAAAGCAAATCGAGGCCAAGGTCAAGCTGGTGTTTTTCCGAAAAGTGCGGAACCACACGATCGTGGATGAAAAACAGCAACTGCAGCTCCGGTTTGCCGAGCATCTCATACAATTGTAGCACTAACGTTCGCGCATCAGCAAACCAACGGTCTTGACTGATCGCCAACGCCTCATCGTAGCTGTTCGTCACGTGGGCCGCCAGCAACGCCAACGAAGGCGGCACGCGCTCCTCCATGAGCCGGGCCGCGAGTTCCGCCGGCGGCAGCGGTCGGAAAGAAAGAACTTGACAGCGGGAAATAATCGTTCCTAACATTCGGTGATATTGCTCGGTCAACAGCACGGCCACCGTTCCCGGATGCGGCTCCTCCAGAAACTTCAGCAGGCTGTTGGCTGCGCTGGCTGTCATTTGATCGGCGTGCTCGACGATATACATCTTCTTATCCGACTCAACGGCTGTTTTTGTAAACTCTTGTTGCAGCCATTCGATTTGCTCTTTCTTGATCGACCCTCCATCCGGGCTGATCATCCGAACGTCCGGATGGTTGCCGGAATCGATGCGCCGGCAGTTGCGGCATTCCAAACACGGGGCGATTCCTGACGGGGACAAGCAAAACAAGCTTTTTGCCAACAACAAGCTAGCGGCTTTTTTTCCCGTCCCCCTCTGCCCTTCAAACAAGTACGCATGGGAAATCCGCCCTTTTTCAAGGCCGCTTTGCAGCATTTTCGCCGCCACCGGCTGATGCTTGGCCAGCTGCTCCCATCGCATCGCCATCACTCTCTCTCATTTCTTACCTTCTATTCTATCATGTTTATGGCAAATCATCACGGCCGGATTCATGGAAATCGCGCTTTGATCTTCCTTCCAGGCAGGCGAGCACTGCCGCGGCCGTCTCGTCAAACACGACATCGAGCGGCCGGCTCGCATCGATCACCACGATTCGGTCGGCAAACCGCTTGGCGAGCTTCCAGTACCCCTCCCTGACTTTCGTATGGAAAGACAACGCCTCGAGATCGAGCCGGTTGACCTCCCGCCCCGTATGTTTCCGAATCCGTTCGAGCCCGATTTTTGGGTCAAGATCGAAATAAATGGTGAGCGATGGCATATATCCATCAATGGCAAACTCGTTAATTTTCCATACCTCCTCAATGCCAAGCCCACGGGCAAACCCTTGGTAAGCCAACGAACTGTCCACAAACCGGTCGCAAAGAACAATGCGCCCCGCCTCAAGCGCCGGCACGATCTTCTCGAGCAAGTGTTGGCGCCGGGCCGCCGCGTACAGCAATGCTTCCGTCCGTCCATCCATTTCCGTATAATCGCGATTCAAAATAATGGCGCGAATCGCCTCGGCGATGCGCACCCCGCCCGGCTCCCTCGTCGCCATCACGTCAAATCCACGCTTGCGCAACAACGATTCGAGCTTGCCGACCATCGTCGTTTTTCCAGCCCCCTCCGGCCCTTCAAACGAAAAAAAATACCCGTTCATCGTTCACGGCATCCTTTCTCTCATTCGAGTTCATAGACGACCAGCTGCCCGTGCCTAAGCCGGCTCCCTCCTTGTATATGCGCCCGATGGCCGAGAAGACGGCGAATCTGCTCAATATGGCGCCCGTCAATCCGCTCCCCAACCCAAACGAGCGGCACCCCGGGTGGATACGGAATAACCGTTTCCGCCGCTATGCACCCTTCCGCCTCCTCGATCGCGACGGCTTTTGTCCGCACATGGCGCAACTCATCGTATGGAACCACCGTCGACATCGGAGGATGTACGCAAGGGATGAAGTCAAACGGCGGCGTTTCCTCAACCGGCAGATCGCGCCACGCCCATTTGATTTTCTCCGCCGCCTCCATCAACCGTCCAGTGGCAGCAAGCGGGCAAATGAGCAAAACATTGGAAGGATCAGCCAGTTCGGCAAACACTCCTTCTTCCTCAAGACGCCGCTGCAGTTCATAGCCCGTCAGCGAGCTGCGCGTCTGCACCGTCACCTTCAGCGGATCGGTTTGAACACCGGGCTGACGGGAGGAAACGACCGCCACCCCGCTAATACGATCAAGCGCTGTCTTAAATCCGTCAATTTCAGCGACAATCGCCGCGACATCGTCCACCGTCAGCTGAGCGACGTAGCGCCGCGCCAAATCGAGCGAGGCCATAATCGGGTAAGACGGGCTGCTTGACTGAAACAACTGCAAAAAATATTTCAACCGTTCAAGATCAACCCGCTCGCTGTTTACATGCAAAAACGCTCCCATCGTCATCGCCGGCAGCGTTTTATGCGCCGACTGGATAACGACATCGGCGCCGCAGGCAAGCGCTGACTGAGGAAACGGCGGGCCAGCCGCAAAATGGGCGCCATGCGCTTCATCAACTAGAACGGGAACGCCGCGTTCATGGGCAAAGCGGACGATGTCCGTTACATCAATAGACATCCCGTAATAGTTTGGATTGGTCAACACAACAGCTGCCGCATCGCGATGAAGCTCAAGCGCTTCCTTGACAGTTTCGGCACGAACATGCGAGGCGACGCGTACATCGCTGTCAAATTCGGGGGAAAGGAGAATCGGAGCCGCCCCCGCGATTTGCAGCGCATGCATCACTGACTTATGGCAGTTGCGCTGTACGATGACTTTCTGTTTATTTTTATCGCATACAGCGGCAATCATCGCTAAATTGCCCGCTGTTGACCCGTTGACAAGGAAAAATGTCTTAGCAGCCCCATACAGTTCAGCCGCCAATGACTGCGCCTCAGCGATAACCGATTCCGGATGATGCAAATCGTCAAGCCCCCCGATCTCCGTCGCATCAAGAGCCAGCAACGGCGCAAAAAATTCCGTTGCCTGCGGCGGAAACAACGCCCCATACTTATGCCCCGGCACATGGAAAGACACGGGGCGGCGGGCCCAATGCCGTGCCAATGCATCATATAAAGGAGTTTTCGCTTGATCCATCATGATCCTCTTTCCTAATCATCATTTACGAAGTGCAACGTCCGCATGCACCAAAAGTACACAGACACCCGATATGTATGAAGGCTGATGATTGGTTGAACCATCGGCCCCAAACGTGCTTTTTCCAAGATGAGAAACCTTTTCAAAACAGCTCTTCCCTTGCAGCCCAAAACACGGGTCGGCCGAAATCATTGTGTTTCGCCAGCCTGATGGGAAATGCTAAAAATAATATTAACATGAACCAGCCGGAAAGAAAATGAACAGACAGCGGCCGAGTCAGTCAAGACTTTGTGGAGAACATTTTTTCGGTTCACTACGGGTGTTGTCAATCACTAGTTAGCGAACCATTTTCAGGAATTCATTCGTAAGCGCTTTCGGACTCTCATCCCTCATCTTGAGGCGATGATACGATATTCCATTTTTTTACATCCAACCACCATCCCGGAGCGCCGACAACGCTTGATGGATCGGCGTCCCGGATGACCGCTGCAGACACGGTAGATTCTGACGCACCACATCTGCCCACAACCGTCCTGCCTTCCGTTTGGCCTGTTCAACCCGCTTGGACTTCGTCGAGGCCGAGGCTGCCGTTCGGGTCTCTTCTTCCTCCACCAACTGCCCATTTCTCCGCCAAATCCCGTCGATTCGGGCTGCCATCGCCCTCAGAAACGCCCGAAGCCCTTGGTCTTTCCAGCTGCGGCGGGATTTCACCCGATGCGCAAACCGGCTCATCACGCTCTCGGCGTGGCCCATCGGACGCATGCCGGTCGTCTCCACCCCTTGCTCCGACAGCCACTCCCGATAGTCCCGGATGCATCCCGGCATCGACTCGATCCGACGGATCATGGCAGCCATCTGCTTCTCTTTCGCTTCGTCCTCCAACGTGCCGACCGCGCTGTTCAGCTCCACCAGAAGCCCTTCTTCGTCTTGTTTCGCCAGCTTCTTCCGCACCTCCCGCCAACGCGGATGGCCGGACAGACACTGACGCAGCTCCCGCGCCACATGAAATCGATCCAGCTGAAAGCAGGCTCGCTTTCCAAAATACTCCCGGCAGGCTGTGATCCACGACGCCGCGTCGCCGTTGATGATCAAAAGGTCCCGGCACGGGTCATAGGCATATTCCTTCATCAGCCACTCTTCAAACCGTTCCCACACGTCTCCCTCCCCTTCATGGAGGTAGTGGCGCCGGTTCACGAACTCGAGCTGCGAACCGTTTCGTTTCCATCCCTCGTGAACCGCCAGGATTTTCTCTTCTTTCGCCCGTTTCCCTTTCCCCTGGCGGGAAATAAACAGTCCATCCGCCTCCACAAACAGCACCCGGCCGTGCCGTTGGGAAACAGGGCGGTGCAGCGAGACAGGGGCCTCCAGCACCAGTTGGCGAATCGCCTCGTGGCTCATGACCGCATACCCCACGATCGACTCCAACGTACGGGCCGCTTTGCGGTAGGAAGAGCACTCTACGGCCAACTCGACCGCCGTTTCCTCGAGGCAAGGACTGATCGATCGGGCCCCATCAAAGCCTAATTCGGCATCCAGCAAGAAGGTATAGTTCCCCGTTTGCCGGTCATAGTAGTAGTTCCGTCGAAACGTCACTTCTCCAAACAGCGTTTGGATCGTAGTCGGCCGTTTGTCTTTCAGCTGATACCGGCGCTTGTCCCGCGCTTCCGCCAGTTGTTGATCAATCTCCTCCAAAAGGGCCGCCAACAAGACAGCGAACACCTTTTGAAGAGTTCTGACTAATTGTTCCT
>NZ_JAFWFM010000032.1:0-4553 GCF_017515625.1 Geobacillus sp. | reverse complement strand
GTTGTACCGTCAACATGTGATTCACCTCCTTGTCTATCAATATTCACATCATAGACAAGGAAAGAAGAAAATATTCAGCTCACTTTATGATGTGGCTGAATAGTTACAACTTTGTTTTACATCCAGTAGAGCGCCCGCTGCATTCTATCAAAATGACTTGTTATGAAGGAAAACAGAATCGAACAATCGGAAAATCTTTATTGCAACTTATATATATTAAATTTAATGGCTCTTCACCAAAAGTTGTACTTGATTTTTTCTGAACTCTATTTACGCTTGTAAGGGAAAATCAACAAATCCGTGATTTTTTCAAATCTTTGTGCAGGAAGCTGTATTGCTTGTCAAGTACATGTTGTGGTGAAGAGCCAATTTAATTTATTTTTTGACTATACAGCGACGAGCCTTGCCGAATAAATTGTTGCGCTTTTTCTTTCATCCCTTCCTCTTTGATTTGCCGCTGCAGCTCGTGCGAAATGTTCATAGAACAAAACTTCGGCCCGCACATCGAACAAAAATGAGCTGTTTTCGCCGCCTCGGCCGGCAATGTTTCATCATGGTACTCACGAGCCCGTTCCGGGTCAAGCGACAAGTTGAACTGGTCGTTCCAGCGAAACTCAAAGCGCGCTTTCGAGAGCGCATCGTCACGTTGCTGGGCGGCCGGATGCCCTTTCGCCAGATCAGCCGCATGGGCGGCGATTTTATAGGCCACGACCCCGGCGCGTACGTCCTCTTTATTCGGCAGCCCTAAATGCTCTTTCGGCGTTACGTAACAAAGCATCGCCGTTCCATAAGCGCCAATGATGGCGGCGCCAATCGCCGACGTGATGTGATCGTATCCCGGCGCGATGTCGGTGACAAGCGACCCTAACGTATAAAACGGCGCTCCATGGCAAATGTCCTGTTCCCGCTCGACATTTTCGCGAATTTTATGCATCGGAATGTGGCCCGGCCCTTCGATCATCACCTGCACATCATGCTTCCAGGCGATTTTCGTCAGCTCGCCAAGCGTTTCCAGTTCGGCAAACTGCGCCTCATCGTTCGCATCGGCGATGGAGCCGGGGCGCAAGCCGTCGCCAAGGGAGATCGCGACATCGTATTGTTTCAAAATCTCGCAGATTTCTTCAAAATGCGTATACAAAAAGTTTTCTTCATGATGGGCCAAACACCATTGGGCGATGATCGAGCCGCCGCGCGAGACGATGCCGGTCGTCCGGTTGGCGGTGAGCGGAATGTAATGAAGCCGCACACCGGCGTGGATCGTCATGTAGTCGACTCCTTGCTCCGCCTGCTCCATCAACGTCTCACGATACACGTCCCACGTTAACTTCTCCGGCACCCCTCCTACCTTTTCGAGCGCCTGATAAATCGGCACCGTTCCCACGGGGACCGGCGAATTGCGGATGATGTACTCGCGCGTTTCATGAATGTGTTTGCCGGTCGATAAATCCATGACCGTATCGGCGCCCCAACGCACTGCCCAAAGCAATTTTTCCACTTCGTCTTCAATCGATGAAGAAACAGCCGAGTTGCCGATATTGGCATTAATTTTCACATGGAAACGACGGCCGATGATCATCGGCTCATTCTCGGGGTGATTAATGTTCGCCGGAATGATCGCCCGTCCGGCCGCTACTTCCTGGCGAACGATTTCGGGGTCGATTCGTTCACGGATGGCGACGAACTCCATCTCTGGCGTAATGATCCCCCGTTTGGCATAATGCATTTGCGTTACGGTTTTTCCGGGCTTTGCCCTCAATGGACGGCGCACGAACGGCAGCGGGCGGACGCCGGCGGTCGCTGATGGCTTCACTTCTTCGACATCGCCGCGCTCAACAATCCAGTTGCGGCGAAGAGGCGGCAATCCTTTTTCGACGTCCGGCTCAAAATGAGGATCGGTGTATGGACCGGTTGTGTCATAGACGCGCACCGGCTCGTTTTCCACCGTTCCTTGCGGCGTTTTCGTCGGCGACAACACGATCTCTCTCATCGGCACGCGCACATCCTTGCGCGATCCTTCAATGTACACCTTGCGGCTGGCTGGAAATGACATGAACGAGCGGATGTTTTCCATGCGGCTTTCCTCCTTTGAAATGGTGGTTGAGACCTGCAGCCGCACCAGCAAAAGAGAGGCAAAAACGGGGGATATTTACGCAAAAACGGGTTCCGCAAAACGAACGGAACCCGATCAAGGCAAAAAGGCCAAATGAACAGCCTGTGCGTCCATCTGTTCCCGCTGCCTGCTTCCCTACGCTGGCATGACCCAGATCAGGTTCAAAGGGTCAAAGAACTTCATCGCGTTCTTTTCTCAGCCCGGCTCCCGGACTCCCCTAGCAGATGAGCGTATAACCATGATGACTGACTTTTTTTATTTTATCAGGCAATTGGCAAAGATGCAAACCATTTTATTCCAAACGTTGACTCCCACACGTCGTTTGAAAGCCCCTCTTTCTCGAAGAAAGCGTCCTTTTCCTCACTCACACAGAAAATTTCTTCAGCATTGCCCGCATCTCTTCCGCCATCTGACCGAGCGATGTCGACGAAGAGGCGATTTCCTCGACGGAAGCCATTTGTTCCTGCGTCGCTGCCGATACGTTGGCCGCACCGGACGCTGACTGTTCGACAATATTGGTCATCTGTTGGAGTGCGTCGTTCACTTGGCGGGCATGCTCCTTCATTTGCTCGATGGCGGACGATACTTGTCCAATTTGTTTGCTCACTTGGCCGACCTCCTCGCGAATATGGGCAAATGATTGGCCGCATGCCGCCGCCACGTTCAATCCTTTCGCCACTTCGGAGATCACCTGTTCGGCAGACGAAACCGCCCGCTTCGTTTCTTCTTGAATGTAGCCGATCAGCTCGGAAATTTGTTGCGCGGAGCGCGCGGATTGTTCTGCGAGCTTGCGCACTTCATCCGCGACAACCGCAAACCCTTTCCCTTGCTCGCCGGCGCGCGCCGCTTCGATCGCGGCATTGAGCGCCAACAAATTCGTCTGCGACGCAATGCCGGTGATCGCTTCCGTAATTTGTCCAATCTCATTCGAGCGCTCCCCGAGCCTTTGAACGACCTGGCCAAGCGCTTGAACGTGGTCGTAAATGAACTGCATTTGCTCGGACATTTGTCCGATTGACTGCTTGCCGTCCTCTGCTTTCGCCGATGTTTTCTCAGCCCGGTGCGCCACTTCTTTCGTATGGAAAGCGACGTCGCTCAATGTTTGGGAAATATCATGCACGGACGCGGCGGTGGTGCGGACAGCATCAGCCTGCTCCTCCGCACTTGCCGCAAGCGTTTCCATCGTTGTCGCAATTTGCTCTGTCGCTTTCGTCGTCTGCTCAGCGACAGCGGCCAACTGGCCGGACACTTGCGCCACCTCTTCGGCATGATGCTGCACGCTGCCCATCACTTCCTGCCATGCATCGGCCATACGGTTGAACGCAGCCGCGATCGGCCGCAGCTGCTGCACGCGATCAAGCGGCATGCGCGTCTTCAAGTCCCCCTCTGTCATTTTGCTTACATGTTCATTGATGACAGCGATCGGCGCGACAAACCGCCGGTAGTTGAGCGTCGATGAAACCAAGCCGACCACCGCCCCGAATAGCATGATGGCAGCAAGCGTCCACCAAAACGCCGCCCCGCGAATGCCATTGGCCAGGCATATCACAAGGCCGATCGCCGCTGTGCCAGGGATGACGATGAACATGGTGCGGATGATATAACTTGCTAATGACAAAACGCTCTCCTCCTTTTGCCATGATGCAAACACCTTTCTTATTTCTTTACCACATAAATAGATTCGTGAATGAACGTCCATTTTCCTTCCTAGTCCTAATCATGAATAGGGGTGGTTGCAAAGTTTTCTGATCTAACAAGGACCCGCACAAAAACATCATGCTTTTGATCGCCTATAATCGGTGACGAAAATAAGAAAAGGCGCCCCGTTCGATTGGGGCACCACCTGTTGTTTTCCGCTTTACACCGCCGGTTTTTCCGTTGTCACATACGTCCCGGCAATAAAATCGTGAATCGACCGTTTGTCTTCTCTCGCCGCGACCATAATCGCACTAATAATGAGACCAATGCCGAACGTGATAAAGTATACGAGTCCGCCAACGAACGAGCGCAAAAACATTGTGCCGATGCCGACTTTGCCGCCGTTCACTTTCGCAATCCGGATGCCAAGCATCCGCTTGCCGACCGTATATCCGTACCAAACAGCAGGAACGATTAACGCGTAAAGGATGTTCGCCAATGACGTAAACCAGTTCGTTTCCCAACTGCCCGTGATGAAATAGCCGATGATCGAAATCGGAATGCCAACGACAATCGCATCCAATATATTAGCCAACAACCGCTTCCAAAACCCCACCGGGTTCGTCACCGCCATACGGTTTTCCCTCCTCCTGCCCTTTCTATCCACGAGTGTTGATTATCCAAAATTATACATACGCCTTCCATAAATTTGGGCATACTCAAACAAAGCAGCGGCCATCCCGGATTTCCAATCGAGAGGAAGCTGCCCAGAGAAAAAACGGCGAACAAACGAAATGAAGGAAAG
>NZ_JAFWFM010000031.1:0-2533 GCF_017515625.1 Geobacillus sp. | reverse complement strand
TATTTTACTGAATCTATCCTATTTTCAGCAAAATATAGTTAAGGCGATTCATCTCCCACTTACTCCGATTCGCTTCGTTGAAGTGGGAGTCTTCTCGCCTAATTAAGATAAATGTTCAGCGCACGGAAATGTTCCGTGCGCCTTTGGAGGTGGTCAGCGGTGGATCAACACACGCGCTGCCGTGCAGTCAGCGCTTTCACCGATGACGCGGATTTTTAGGCCATAGTTGGGCACGTTCCGGCCGGCGTCGACGGCCCCTTTATTGTCATACGACCGGCTGTCGTCAAACACCGGCGTCGGCGATGTATCGTTGTCGATCAGCTGTGAGCCATTGATTGCCACGCGGAATGGGGCTCCTTTTTGCAGGCTGAACGCCGCATCGTGCACTTGATAGCGAGTCGACGCTGTCGTATTGCCCGACCATTTTAACGTATGCTGGTCGGCATCCACAACGCCAAGAAACCCTTCGCCCGGATGGACGCCCGTCCAGTTGTTGTCATAGCCTTCATCCACATACCAGACGACAAGCCCTGGATCGTACGAAAGAAGCCGGTCGCCGCGCAAAATATGGGCGAGCCCTTCATCGACGCCGCGGTGGTTGCGCCATTCAAGCAAATAATAATGCTTCGAGCGCGCGATGCCGTCGCTTTTCGCAAAACCGTCCAACGCGAAAGCGCTGTCGCCCTCTGCATCGTCTGTGAGCGCGATTGTTCCATCTGCCGTCACTTGAATGTTGTCAACATACCAGCCAGCTTCCGACACCGCCGCATCAGTGATGTAATGGAAACGGAGGTCAATCGTTTGTCCTGCATAGGCCGACAAGTCAAATTCCGCCTTCACCCAGCCGTTTGACGTACCGGTAATGCCGTTGCCAGGGTTTTGCCCGTACGGATTGTCGGTCGTTGTAATGTTTCCTTGAATTGTTGTCCATTCGTTGCTGCCATGCGGTTTTACTTCCACCGCCCCGTAATCACAATCTTTCTCAATCGCATACCATGTATCAAATGCCAGCATCGCCTTGGACGCTTTCGTCAAATCGATCGTCGTTGCCATCGTATGATCTAAGTTGTTTCCGCTTCCAGAGAAATAGGCGTACACACCGCTTGGCGGGGTCGTGATGACCGTTTCTTTGTCCGGCAAGTTGATGCGCACGGCATCGTTGTTCGTCCCTTTCGTGCTTGCTTCGTCAAGCAATACTTCTACACCGTCTTTTGTAATCTCATTCCATTCAACGGTCGCCCCGGTCAGCCAGTTGCTTCCCGGCATCGTCGATTGCAAAAACTGTTTCGCCCAGGCGCTGAAGCCGGTCGGCTCCGTGCCCGGAATGCGCCCCGCCCAACTCCCGCTGGACATAATCGACCAATAGGCAATGGGCTCGCCCAAGCCGGAGTAAATCGTATCATATTCATCCGGCAGCCCTAAATCGTGGCCGTATTCATGGGCAAACACCCCTGCCGCCCCATCGGCCGGTTCGATTGTGTAGTCGTACGCCGCCAGCTGGCCGCGCCAATACGGCACATCGGTTGTTGTGTTCGGGATGCGATAGACCGATCCCAAATTCCAGCGGTGCGACCAAATCGCGTCGCCGCCGAGCGAACCGCCGCCCGCCTCTTCACCGACACTCGAGTGGATGATCATCAAATGATCGATCAAGCCGTCCGGCTCGCGGTAGTTGCCGTCGCCATCCAAATCATACCGATCCTCTCGGTCAAACTCGCGCAAATTGATGCTCGGGTCTTTCGCAGCCGCCGCCAGCGCCTCGCGCACAAGCGCCCGCGGATTGGCGTCATTGCCATCCGGGGTCGGCACGTTGCCGCCATAGTATTTAGCCGGATACTTCGCCTGATACCAGCCCGCCACTTTTCCTTCGATCGAATAGCTGCCGCCTGATTGCTCTTCATAATACTTTTTTTCACCGAGATGAGTTTTTCTCCGTTCGGTCCTGCGTAATAGCCGTCATCCCCGCCGAAAATCATGTCTTCATAATGTTCACGGGTATAATCTTTATAATACATATCCGTCTCATTCGGTTGAATGCGGTTGTGCGGAAAATCCGGGTATTCAATGAGCAAAACGAGCACGCGGTCCACCCGCTTGCCACCGTTCCATGCCTCTGGCTTGACAGACGGAACGGAATCTTTTTTCGTCTGGCCAAGCTTTTTTCCTTTCCCATTCAAAATACTGTTTTTCTGCCCCTTCTCGCGCAGCACATCGGCCCGCTTTGCCTCGTATTCGTGCAATTCTCCTTTTTCTTTCGAAGTGTGGGCCGCCTTTTGTTTTAAATAGGCGCGCACCGCTGCTTCCGCCTCAGCTGGGGTGGCGTCAGCGCGAAGCTTGCCGCTTTTTTTCAACATCTCCGCCAGCTTCTCTTCATTCGCCACCGCCAAATCGACCGGACCGCCGTGCCTGGCTGCCAAAGGTGCTCCCGAATTGGCGGCCTGCGGGGCGGCCGCCGGCGCTGCCCATAGGCCCATTCCAAGCGACAGCGCAGCAACAAGTGATGTGATCGACCGTTTCTTCAAAAACATCCCTC
>NZ_JAFWFM010000030.1:0-11089 GCF_017515625.1 Geobacillus sp. | reverse complement strand
GAGATGAATGTCGGTTGGCGTTAGCCAACGAATAGGATAGAATATGGCTAGAACGGACACCTTCGGAACGAAGGGAAGCGTAAAGGGTTCTTGTGTGTGGCTTACCGTTCAGCGAACACACACAAGTCGCTTGAAGCCCCCGCCTCTAAGCGAAGCGTAGGTGGTGGGTAGTTCACATACAAGAAACGGCCGGATTTTTTGGAACGTAGGAATCCGGCCGTTTTTTTGATGGCTTTTTCTTCCTTCAATCCCTTTTCCCATCAATATTTCCCTGAACGAGGAAAACAAGTGGCGATTTCTTGAACAATGATTGAACAGTTTGTGACAAATATTTTGCTGATTTATGAACTTTTGCGTGTGTTGGTTTCAAATATTTTCAACTTTGATATGGTAGAAAACAAATAAATTATTGGATGGAAGACGCCCTGGATATCGGGGACGGATAAAGGGGGATACAGAGCGATGAAACAGGCGATATGGCGCGTCATGTTAGCCTTGCCGTTTTTGCTTTTGCTTGGTGGTTGCGTCGAGCGCACAGCGGTGTTAAATCCGCAAGGGCCGGTGGCGCGCATGCAGTATGATTTGATCATGTGGTCTGTCGGCTTTATGTTGTTCATTATTGTTGTTGTATTTACGTTGTTTGCCGTTTTTCTCATTCGTTATCGCGAGAAGCCGGAAAATGCCGGCTATGAGCCGCCGGATGAGGAAGGAAACACGTTGCTTGAAGTCGTCTGGACGGCCATTCCGATTTTGATTGTCGCTGCGCTCGCTGTTCCAACAGTGAAGGCGACGTTTGCATTGGAAAAGCCGCCGACCGAGAACGTGAAACCGATCACGATTCATGTGACGGCGGCGAACTGGAAATGGATTTTCAGCTATCCGGAAGAAAACATTGAAACGGTCAACTACGTCCATATTCCGGCCGGTGTGCCGGTCAAATTCAAGCTCACGTCCGTCGGACCGATGAATTCGTTTTGGGTGCCGGAGCTAGGCGGACAAAAATATGCGATGGACGGCATGGAGACAGAGCTGATTTTACAAGCTGATAAACCAGGATCGTATATGGGGCGGAGCGCCAACTTTTCCGGGGAAAAGTTCGCCCATATGGAATTTGAGGTTGTCGCCCAAACGGGAACGGACTTCCGCAAATGGATAAATGAAGTGAAACAAACCGCCCCGAAGTTCGATGAGGAAAAATACACACAAATTTTAAAACCGGGGCTTGTTGGGCGAATGACGTTTTCGAACACCCACTTGCAATGGATTGACCATGCGAAACAGAACAGCCATCATGGAGATGGAAAGCCAATGAAAAATGACGATCAACATGATGAAACGATGACAAACGGTCACCATCATGGGGAGTAGGAAAGGAGGAGCGAAAGATGAAATGGAGCGAGTTTTTCGTAACCGGAGAGCCGCTCATTTACGCGGCTGATGTCGCGATCGTTTTAACGATAATCGGCATTGTGTTCGTCTTGACGTATTTTAAAAAATGGAAATGGCTGTGGAACGAATGGCTCACTACCGTCGACCATAAAAAAATCGGCGTCATGTACATTATTTGCGCAGTTTTGATGCTCTTCCGCGGCGGCGTTGATGCGCTTTTGATGCGGGCGCAGCTGACCGCGCCGAACATGAAGTTTCTTGACGCGCAACATTATAATGAAATATTTACGACGCACGGGACGATTATGATCTTGTTTATGGCGATGCCGTTCATCATCGGTTTGATGAACATTGTCGTTCCGCTGCAAATTGGGGCGCGCGACGTCGCGTTTCCATATTTGAATGCGTTAAGCTTTTGGCTCTTTTTCTTCGGTGCGTTGCTGTTTAACATTTCATTCGTCATCGGCGGATCGCCGGACGCCGGTTGGACGGCGTACTTCCCGCTTGCCGGCAACGAATTCAGCCATGGCGTCGGCAACAACTATTACGCTGTCGCTTTACAAATTTCCGGGATCGGAACATTGATGACCGGGATCAACTTCCTTGTCACGATTTTAAAAATGCGTGCGCCGGGCATGACGTTGATGCGCATGCCGATGTTTACGTGGACGATTCTCATCACATGCGTGCTCATTATTTTCGCCTTCCCGGTGTTGACGGTCGCCTTGGCATTAATGACGTTCGACCGCGTATTTGGCACGCAATTTTTCACGATGGCCAACGGCGGCATGTCGATGCTCTGGGCGAACTTGTTCTGGATTTGGGGCCATCCGGAAGTGTATATCGTCATTTTGCCGTCGTTCGGCATTTTCTCGGAAGTGGTCAGCACGTTTGCGCAGAAACGGCTGTTCGGTTATAAGGCGATGGTCGGTTCGATCGTCGGCATTGCGTTTTTAAGCTTTATCGTTTGGGTGCACCACTTCTTTACGATGGGCGCAGGGCCGGCCGTGAACTCTGCCTTCTCGATCACGACGATGGCGATCGCGATCCCGACCGGGGTGAAAATTTTCAACTGGCTGTTTACGATCCGAAAAGGGAAAATTCGTTTTACAACCGCGATGCTTTGGTCGCTGGCGTTTATTCCGAACTTTGTCATCGGCGGCGTGACAGGCGTGATGCTGGCAATGGCCGCGGCCGATTATCAATACCATAACAGCTATTTTCTGATTGCCCATTTCCATTACGTGTTGATCGCGGGTACGGTGTTCGCCTGCTTTGCCGGTTTGCATTATTGGTATCCGAAAATGTTCGGCCATATCTTGAATGAACGGCTTGGCAAGTGGACGTTTTGGCTGTTTATGATCGGCTTTAACATCTGCTTCTTCCCGATGTATTTCCTAGGATTGATGGGGATGACGCGCCGCATGTACACGTACTCGGCTGGTCTCGGCTGGACGCCGCTCAACGTCGTCGCGACGGTCGGGGCGGTGTTGATGGGCATCGGGTTTATCGTGCTTTGTTACAACATTTATTACAGCGCCCGCTACGGCGAGCGCGACATGACCGGCGACCCGTGGAACGGACGGACGCTTGAGTGGGCGACCGCGTCGCCGCCGGTGCATTACAATTTCCCGGTGACGCCGGTTGTCGAAGATGTGGA
Organism: Geobacillus sp.; assembly: GCF_017515625.1. Classification (NCBI taxonomy): domain Bacteria; kingdom Bacillati; phylum Bacillota; class Bacilli; order Caryophanales; family Anoxybacillaceae; genus Geobacillus; species Geobacillus sp. The sequence goes on along the minus strand of NZ_JAFWFM010000030.1, from coordinate 8,040 downwards.
CGCGTATTGGGTGATGAAGAAAAAGTATGGCGGCTTCCACGTGAAAGAAGAAGACTTGAAGCCGATCCATATGCCAAGCAACTCAGGACGCCCGTTTTGGATGTCGGTGGCGTTTTTCGTCGCCGGGTTCGGCCTTGTGTTCAAGTGGTTTGCGTTGGCTATCGTTGGTGCGTTGTTCATTGTGCTTGGATTGATTCTCCGCTCATTTGAAGACGATGATGGCTACCATATTCCGGTTGACGAAATCAAACGGACGGAACGAGCGGTGCGGAAGGGGGCGTGACGAATGGGAGAAGCTGCACATCGCTATGAGGAAACGGTGCCGCTGGAGTATCGGACGCAAGAAAGTCGGTTGAACATATTGGGTTTCTGGATTTTCCTCGGGGCGGAAGTCGCGCTGTTTGCGACGCTGTTTGCGACATATCTCGTCTTGTTCCAACGGACCGGCTCGGGGCCGACGGCAGCGGAGCTGTTTGAGGTAAAAGACGTTTTGATCGAAACGTTGTTGCTGTTGACGAGCAGTTTCACATGTGGGTTGGCCATTTTTGAAATGCGCCGCGGCCGCATGAGCGGGCTGATCGCTTGGCTGCTCGTGACGCTTCTGCTTGGGTTGGGGTTTATTACGGTTGAAATTCGCGAGTTCATCCATTACGTCCATGAAGGAGCGACGATGCAGACGAGCGCATTTTTATCAAGCTTTTTCGTGCTCGTCGGCACGCACGGCGCCCACGTCAGTGTAGGGATTGGCTGGATGATTTTGATCATCATCCAGCTTCTCCAGCGCGGCTTTACGCCGAAAACAGCGCGCAAAGTGTTTATTGTCAGCTTGTACTGGCACTTTTTGGACGTCGTTTGGATTTTCATCTTCACGCTCGTCTATTTGTTAGGGATGGTGATCTAACATGGGCGCAAACAGCCATCGCGAATCATTTCCGTGGAAACATATTATTGGGTTTTTGTTGTCGCTCGTCTTGACGTTTGCGGCTCTTTGGGTGGCGCTCTCGTCTGGGCTGCCGCTTAAAGCCGTGATCGTCATCATCGTCTTGTTCGCGATCATCCAAGCGAGCTTGCAGCTGTTTCTATTCATGCACGTCAACGAAAGCGACAGCGGCAAAGTGCAAACGTTCAACATGGTATACAGCTTCTTTATTGCTGTTGTCGTTGTCGCCGGTTCGATTTGGGTGATGCAGTTTGTGTTGTAAAGCGAGGCTGGCCGGGGTTCGGCCGGCTTTTTATGTTCAGAAGGGCTTTTGTGGTGTCATAGATGCCTGAAATGGGGGAGCCGTTGACGGAACATTGAAGAGATGGAGAGGCAACGTGGTTGCATTATAGGGGGCATGATATGTGCCTAAAAAAGTCGTCTTGCCTCAAACAGGCAAGACGACGTTTTACAGCACTTTTGATAAAAACGCTTTCGTCCGCTCATGCTGCGGGTGGTCGAACAAGTCTTCCGGCTTCCCTTCCTCGACAATGTAGCCGCCGTCCATAAACAAGACGCGGTCGCCGACTTCACGGGCAAAGCCCATCTCGTGGGTGACGACGACCATCGTCATCCCTTCATTGGCCAGCTGCTTCATGACCGAGAGCACTTCCCCGACCATTTCCGGGTCAAGCGCTGACGTCGGCTCGTCAAACAGCATGATTTTCGGTTCCATGGCCAATGCCCGGGCGATGGCGACGCGCTGCGCCTGTCCACCGGAGAGGGAGTCCGGGTAGACGTGCGCTTTGTCTTGCAGCCCGACTTTGGCGAGCAGCTCCATCGCCTTCGCTTCCGCTTTTTCACGCGGCCATTTCCGCACTTTCATCGGTGCCAGCGTGATATTGTTCAGCACCGTCATATGCGGAAACAAGTTAAAGCGCTGGAACACCATTCCGACTTCTTCCCGCACTTTATTTAAGTTCGTGTCTTTCGCCTTTAAATTAATGCCGTCAATAATAATTTCACCTTCATCGAAATCCTCAAGCAAGTTTAAACAGCGTAAAAACGTCGATTTTCCCGACCCCGATGGGCCGATGACGACCACGACTTCTCCTTCGCGAATATGGACATCGATTCCTTTTAAAACTTGGAGCGAACCGAACGATTTTTTCAGCTGGCGTACGTCAATCATTGGGTCGAATACTTCCTTTCAAGATAGTGTGACAGTTTGCTTAACGAAAGCGTTAAGAGCAAATAGATGAACGCCACTGTTAAATACGGCTCCCAAACACGGTAATACTCACCCGCGGCCGATTTCCCCCAATACATGATTTCCGGGGCGGCGATGACCATCCCAAGCGACGAATCTTTAATTAAGACGATAAACTCGTTCGCAAACGGCGGAATCATTCGCTTTAACGCCTGCGGCAAAATAATGTAGCGCATCGCCTGCGCATGCGTCATCCCAAGCGAGCGGGCCGCTTCCATTTGCCCTTTGTCGATCGACTGGATGCCGGCGCGGAAAATCTCGGCCACATACGCGGCCGAGTTGAGCGACAGCGAGACGGCCAGGGAAGCGACGGCATTTGGCTGGGCGAAAAAGAGCGGCATGGCGCCGAAATGGACGAGCAAAATTTGCACGACAAGCGGCGTACCGCGGAAAAAGTTAATGTACCACGAAAACGGCAAACGAATAATCGGGTTGGACGACATTTTGCCAAGGCCGATGAACAGGCCGAGAATGAGGCCGAACACGATGCCGGCTAATGATACGCCGATCGTTACGAGCAGCCCTTTCCAAAAGTAAGGGGCGTATTCAACAATAATATCAAAACGAAAATCCATCGATCTCACCTTTCTCTAAGAAAAATGCGTAACTTGCGGGTAGTTACGCATTTTCTTTGTTCGCACGCTTATTGTTGTTTTAATCGATCAAGCTTCGGTTCTTTTCCAAACCATTTTTTATAGATTTCAGTGTATTTGCCGCTGTTGATGACGTTTTTTAATGCTTCGTCCACTTTTGCTTTCAATTCGCTGTTTTTTGGGAAGATCATACCATAATATTCTGAAGCGAAGTTTTTTGGATCCTCAATGACTTGCAGTTTTTTATTGGGATTGTTTTTCACGTATTCGTTTGCCACCGCGTTGTCCGTGATGACAGCATCAACACCGCCGTTTAGCAGTTCCATAATGGCAACAACACTCGTTTCGAATTTTTTAATATGATCGCCTTTGCCAAATAGCTTCTCCGCAGCTTCTTGACCGGTTGTCGCGTTTTGAACGCCGATCGTTTTCCCTTTTAAGTCAAGGGCGTTTTTCACCGGGCTGCCTTGTTTGACTAAGATGACTTGTGTTGCTTCAAAGTACGGAGCTGAGAAATCATAAGATTGTTTCCGTTCGTCCGTAATCGTAATGCCGGAAATGCCCATGTCGATTTCTTTGCTTTGCAGCGAAGCGAACAGCGGATCCCAGCCGATGTTTTTTAATTCATAATCCAAGCCGGCTTCTTTCATCACCGCATCCAAAAGGTCGGCGTCAAACCCAACAATTTTTCCTTTTTGCATATATTCAAATGGCGCAAACGCCGCGTCCGTCCCGACGGTGATTTTTTGCTTCCCTTCTTTTTCAGCGCCTGACGGAGAGCTTGTTTCTGTCGACTTGCCACAAGCGGCGAGCGCCATAAACAACGCAGCAACGACCGCTACGATCAAACCTTTCTTCATTTTTAACATCCTATAAAATCCCCCTTTGGAATCATTGTCGATGAACGATTATCATACTATCAATATTTTTGTTATTATGCAATAGGTTTTATAAAAATAATTGTTTGAACATTTTGGCACGCCGTATAAATGGGGAAAAGGCGCATTTTTCAATGTTTTTCGCCACATTAACTGAAGGGCATATGGCTAATATCATTTCGTGTGCATTTTTATAAAATAATTTTTTATGTATAAAAAGACATAAACGATTGATTTTGAATTTACAGAATATTATACCAGAAAGAGGGTAGAGTTGGCAAAGGTTTTGTCAATTTGTTTATTATAGAGGTATGGAAAAATAAATACTATTGTGTAAATACTATCAATTTCGTTATGATGAAAGTGGTGACAAGACAGTAGAGGAAGGAGAGCCCATATGGTTTTATTTTCCGTCATTGTGTATTTAGTCGGCATGCTTTGGATTGGCTATTGGGCGTATAAACGGACGTCCAATTTGTCTGATTATATGCTTGGCGGCCGGACGCTCGGACCGGCGGTGACGGCGCTCAGCGCCGGGGCTTCCGACATGAGCGGCTGGCTGCTCATGGGGCTGCCGGGGGCGATGTATGTCGATGGGGTGAGCGCCGCTTGGATCGTCATCGGCTTGACGCTTGGCGCTTATGCAAACTGGTTGTTTGTCGCGCCGCGCTTGCGCGTCTATACGGAAGTAGCGAACGACTCGATTACGATTCCGGAGTTTTTGGAAAACCGATTCGGGGATGCCACGAAATTGTTGCGAATGGTATCTGGGATTGTCATTATGGTCTTTTTTACGTTTTATGTCTCGTCCGGCCTCGTTTCGGGGGGCGTTCTGTTTGAAAACTCATTTGGTGTTAGCTACCATACGGGATTGTGGATCGTCGGCGGTGTTGTTGTCGCCTACACGCTGTTTGGCGGCTTTTTGGCCGTCAGCTGGACGGACTTTGTCCAAGGGACGATTATGTTCATCGCGTTGATTTTAGTGCCAGTCGTGACGCTGCTCCATACAGGCGGGCCAGTAGATACGATGGAGACGATCCGCGACATCGATCCCAACTTGTTGAACTTATGGAAAGGAACGAGTGTTCTTGGCATCATTTCGTTATTCGCCTGGGGGCTCGGGTATTTCGGCCAGCCGCACATTATCGTCCGCTTTATGGCCATTAAGTCGGTGAAAGAAATGAAAAGCGCCCGGCGCATCGGCATGGGCTGGATGATTTTCTCCGTTGTCGGAGCGATGTTGACGGGTCTTTTTGGAATCGCTTATTTTTCGCAGCGCGGCATGAAGCTTGATGATCCGGAAACGGTGTTTATTCAACTCGGACACATTTTGTTCCATCCGATTATTACTGGGTTTTTGCTGGCGGCGATTTTAGCCGCGATTATGAGCACGATCTCGTCACAGTTGCTCGTCACGTCGAGCTCGCTGACCGAAGACTTGTATAAAGTCGTGTTCCGCCGCGCGGCTTCGGATAAGGAGCTTGTCTTCGTCGGGCGTTTGTCGGTGCTCCTTGTCGCCATTGTCGCAACGGCGCTGGCGTACACGAAAAACGACACCATTTTAAACTTGGTCGGCTATGCGTGGGCTGGATTTGGCGCATCGTTTGGCCCCGTCATTTTGCTTAGCTTATGCTGGCGGCGGATGACGAAATGGGGGGCGCTCGCCGGCATGGTCGCTGGGGCGGCAACGGTCATTTTGTGGACGCAGTCGGAGTATTTGAAAGGGCTGTTGTATGAGATGATTCCGGGCTTCGCCGCGAGCCTCGCCGCTATTGTCGTCGTGAGCCTGTTGACGAAAGCGCCGGAAGGGAAAGTGGCGGAACAGTTTGATCAGTTTAAGAAATCGCTGTCATAAGCGAAATGAACAGGGTGTTCCTCGGTGGGGACACCCTGTTGTCATGATCGGCATTTTGTCCTTCATCATATAGGCGTTGTTGCGGCCTCGCAATTCGTCCGACCGCCTTACCGTGTCGCCGCGTCGCTATGCTGTTTCGGCTGGGCGATGGCAGTGTTGAGGCGGTGTCGCCATGATCAGCTTTAAGACGAGGCAAAGGGGTGCCGCACCCTGCTTTGGTTCGGATGCCAACACATGTCGCGGCGCCGCACCCTTTTAGTCCGGCCGCCGCCCCCCTTGGCACCTCCGCCCGGAGGCGGGGCGAAGGGCCGCCGCTGTTACGCCATCGTGTTCCAGTCTGGATACAGATCAGTGCGCCGGTCGCGCCATGTCGCGACCGATCCTTTTTCCCGCACTTTGCGAAGGAGCGACAAGTCAAGGTCAGCCGTAATGACCATGTCGCTGTTGATCTCGCCCGCCGCAAGGACGCCGCCTTGCGGGAACGGGATGTCGTTTGGCGTGATGACGGCCGCTTGGCCGAAATTGGCGCGCATAAAGTCGACCGTCGGAAGCGACCCGATCGTGCCGGTCGTGACGACATACACTTCGTTTTCGACCGCCCGCGCGTGGCAGCAATACCGTACACGATAAAACCCGTGCCGATCGTCGGTGCACGACGGACAGAAGATGACGTCCGCCCCTTTCGCGCGCGCCAGGCGAACGATTTCCGGAAACTCGATGTCATAGCACGTCAAAATAGCGATCGTCGCTTTGTCCGTTTCAAAGACGTGCAGTCCGTCACCCGGGGCGATGTTCCATTCGTTGGCCTCGGTCGGGGTGATGTGCAGCTTCGCTTGGCGATGGATCGTTCCGTCCGGCGCAAACAAGTGGGCGACATTGTACAGCTTGCCGTTTTCGCGGATGACATGCGTGCCGATCAAATACATGCCCGTGTCTTTGGCGAGCGACGTAAACAGCCCGCAATACGGCTCCGTGTAGTCCGGCAAGTCGTCGATCGCTGCTTGACGTCCGTCATCAAGTGGAATGGAAAGCAATTGGGTCGTGAAAAATTCTGGGAACAAGACAAACTCGGCGTCAAACTCTTGCGCTGTTTTGACGTAATGCGTCACTTGCGCGGCAAATTCGTCAAACGAACGGATCGTATGCAAATGATATTGGACAGCGGATACGCGCAATGGCGGCACTCTCCTTTCTCCATGTTGTCGCGGCGCATAATGCCTATTTGATTATGGCCAAGCCCGTCCTGTGCATCCATTTTTTAGGCATGGGCACGCCGGTTCTCTGTCTTGCAAAAGAAGCTAGCGCTATTGCTCCGGGAGCGGGCTGTCTTGTGAAAAAAGACAAGGATCGAAACGTGGCCTACTTTCCTTCATAGCGTCGGTACGCGCCGTGATGCGTCGGGCCGACGTATTCGTTTAACGGGAACGAATGGCGAATGGCGGCGGTGATGAACGCCTTGGCGGTGGCGATGGCGTCTTTCACCGGCCGGCCTTTTGCCAGTTCGGCGGCGATGGCGGCTGAGAACGTGCAGCCAGCGCCATGCGTATACGTCGTGTCGATCCGTTCCGATTCAAGCAGTTCGAACGTTTGGCCGTCATAAAGGACGTCAACCGCATAGTCGTGCGGAATTTTCCGTCCGCCTTTGACGATCACATATTGAGCTCCGAGCTCATGAATGCGTCCAGCCGCCTCTTTCATGTCTTCAACCGTTTCAATGCGCGGCAGGCCGGCTAGCTGCGCCGCCTCAAACAAGTTCGGCGTCACGACCGTTGCTTTTGGTACAAGCGTTTCCCGGTAGCACACCGTATTTTCCGGGTGGAGCGGCTCATCCGCCCCTTTGCACACCATAACTGGATCGACGACCGCATTTTTCAAACCATGCTTTTCAATCGTCCGCGCGGTCAGTTCAATGATGTCCGTCGTCGGCAACATCCCCGTTTTGAGAGCATCAACGCCGACGCCGACGATGATCGTCTCAAGCTGGGCTTCGATCGTTGCTAGGTCAACGGGGAACACTTGGTGCGCCCACCGGTTGTGCGGGTCCATGGCGACGATTGTCGTGATCGCCGTCATGCCGTAAACGCCAAGCTCTTGGAACGTTTTTAAGTCCGCCTGCAGCCCGGCGCCGCCGCTGCTGTCCGAGCCGGCGATCGTTAACGCTTTTGGCATCGTCATCATCATCACTCCTTTGCTTCATAACTGTAGATGAGCATTTTTCATTACAATAATTTCCATGGTTAGAGAGACAAACAGGGTACCCCTTACGCGATACGGAGCTGTTTTTTGATCACATCAATGGGAATATCTTGCTTTGCAGCGTCATAAATGAACTCGACGACGCTGTGGTCTTTCCGCGACCGAAGAAGCTCCAGCCCGGTGGAGAGATTTTGTCGGGATTCGGCGATGCTGTACACGCAGGAGAGCAGCACCACCGCCCAATACCGTTTCACCGCCCGAATGTGGCGAACGCGGTATCCATCCAGCTTCAGTTGATCTTTCGCCTGCCGGAAAAAGCACTCGATCGT
>NZ_JAFWFM010000029.1:0-8729 GCF_017515625.1 Geobacillus sp. | reverse complement strand
GCATCACGGGGATCCGAGCCAATTCGATTATCGGATTTGAAGTGGCACTAGACGGTATATTGTTAGCTTATTCCCTGGTTACACTTGGGCTAGTTGAGCGATAAAGCTCAACTAGCACCACGGGTATATATATGTGAAATCAGAAAAAAACTCTTACATTACGTAAGAGGCGTGCTATTTTCCGTTCCATTTAAGATTTGTTGGGCCATTTGTACGCTTTCTTCCGAAGGAGGTTCAATTCCTTCCAAAGGATACTTCAATCCAAGCGCTTTCCATTTGTATACCCCTAGTTTATGGTACGGGAGAATTTCAATTTTTTCCACATTATTTAACGTACGAATAAAAGCGGCGAGACGGCGCAAGTCATTAGGGTCATCGGTAATGGTTGGAACGAGAACATGCCGGATCCAAACAGGAACGTTTTTTTCGGATAAAAACCGAGCAAATTGTAAAATGTGTTTATTTGTTTTTCCTGTCAGTTTCCGATGTTTTTTTTCATCGATATGTTTTAAATCAAGCAAAATTAAATCCGTATAGGAAAGCAATTCGTTTAATTTTTGCTGGAACGATGCTTCTGTCGTGTAGCATCCCCCTGACGAATCGATTGCTGTATGAATGCCGAGTTTTTTGCATGCTTTAAATAGCTCAATTAAAAAGTCGATTTGTAGCAAAGGTTCTCCGCCGCTGACGGTAATCCCGCCGCCGGAAGCGTTGATAAACGGCAAGTACGTTTTCACGTCATCGATAATTTCTTCTACGGTCATTTCTTTTCCTTTTCCGATTTCCCATGTATCGGCGTTATGGCAATATTGGCAGCGCAATACACATCCTTGTGTAAAGATGACATAACGAAGGCCCGGGCCATCGACGGTACCGCATGATTCGATGGAGTGAATAAATCCTTTCATACGCATGTTCTCCTTCCTAAGAGAAATATACCCCCTCACAAGAAGGAGGGGGGAGAGATTACATTGTTTCATGGAACGTGCGGTTAATGACGTCAATTTGTTGTTCACGAGTTAGTTTAATGAAGTTGACGGCATATCCAGAGACGCGAATCGTTAATTGCGGATATTTTTCTGGATGTTCCATCGCGTCTAATAATGTTTCGCGATTCAACACGTTAATGTTGAGATGATGCCCGCCTTTTTCCATGTAACCGTCTAAAATAGCGACAAGATTGTGAATACGTGTTTCCTCGTCTTTTCCTAACGCTTTCGGAACGATCGAGAACGTGTTTGAAATACCGTCTAGGGCGTGTTCATACGGCAATTTTGCCACAGAGCTTAACGAAGCGAGCGCACCTTTCATGTCGCGGCCGTGTAGCGGGTTCGCTCCTGGAGCAAACGGTTCGCCAGCGCGGCGGCCATCTGGTGTATTGCTTGTCTTTTTACCGTATACGACGTTTGATGTAATCGTTAAAATCGATAACGTATGTTTTGAATCGCGATACGTTTTATGTTTTTTCAATTTCGTCATAAAGCGTTCGACTAAATCAACCGCAATTTGGTCGACGCGATCATCGTTATTTCCGTATTTCGGGAAGTCGCCTTCAATTTCAAAATCAACAGCAATGCCGTTTTCATCGCGAATCGGTTTTACTTTTGCATATTTGATCGCGCTTAACGAATCGGCGACAACCGATAGCCCGGCAATACCAGTTGCCATTGTGCGCAAAACGTGGGTATCATGAAGCGCCATTTCAATGCGTTCGTAACAATATTTGTCGTGCATGTAATGGATGACATTGAGTGTATTAATATAAAGTTCGGCAAGCCATTCAAGCACTTGATCGAATTTACGCATTACTTCGCCATAATCTAAATATTCGGATGTAATTGGCGCAAATTCAGGACCAACTTGAATTTTTAATTTTTCATCGACGCCGCCGTTAATCGCATATAACAATGCTTTTGCGAGGTTGGCGCGCGCTCCGAAAAATTGCATTTGTTTACCGATTCGCATCGCCGATACGCAGCAGGCAATTCCGTAATCATCGCCAAATTCAACGCGCATTAAGTCGTCGTTTTCATATTGAATCGAGCTTGTTTTAATCGACATTTTCGCGCAATATTCTTTGAACGCTTCCGGTAATTGTTTCGACCAAAGTACGGTTAAGTTTGGTTCTGGCGCAGGTCCTAAGTTATCTAACGTATGAAGGAAACGGAACGAGTTTTTCGTTACTAACGGACGACCGTCGATAGCGACTCCGCCAATTGATTCTGTTACCCATGTCGGGTCGCCGCTAAATAGTTCGTTATATTCCGGCGTTCTTGCGAATTTGACAAGGCGCAATTTCATCACAAAATGGTCGACAAGCTCTTGCGCTTCTTTTTCTGTTAGTGTACCTTCTTGTAGGTCGCGTTCGATATAAATATCTAAGAAGGTGGAAACGCGCCCTAAGCTCATCGCTGCGCCGTTTTGTTCTTTAATGGCGGCGAGATAAGCGAAATAGAGCCATTGGAATGCTTCATGCGCGTTTCGCGCTGGTTTGGAAATGTCGTAACCGTAGCTTAATGCCATTTGTTTCAATTCGTTTAACGCGCGAATTTGTTCAGCAATTTCCTCGCGAAGGCGGATAATGTCTTCCGTCATCGTTCTTGCGCCGGTGTTTTTCAAATCCTTTTGTTTTTCTTCAATCAGACGATCGACACCGTATAATGCTACACGGCGATAGTCGCCAATAATGCGGCCGCGTCCGTACGCGTCTGGAAGACCGGTGATGATTCCTGCTTTGCGCGCTAATCTCATTTCTTCGGTGTAAACGTCAAATACACCTTGGTTATGCGTTTTTCGGTATTCCGTAAAGATTTTTTTCACTTCGTCGCTTATTTTGTAGCCGTATGCTTCACATGATTGCTGCGCCATGCGGATGCCGCCGAACGGCATTAATGCGCGCTTAAACGGTTTATCCGTTTGAAAGCCAACGATTTTTTCCAAGTCTTTGTTTAAATAACCTGGTCTGTGGGAAGTGATGGTGGAAACAATGGATGTGTCCATATCAAGAACGCCGCCTTTTTCGCGTTCTTGCTTCGACAATTCCATCACTTGTTCCCAAAGTTTTTTCGTTGCTTCGGTCGGTCCTTCTAAAAACGATTCATCCCCATAGTAAACGGTTACGTTTTTTAAAATAAAGTCACGGACGTCAATGGACTTTTTCCATTTAGACCCTTTAAAATTTCGCCACGGGTCTAATACAGCAACAGCTTGTTTCATAACAGATCCCCTCCCAATTGTTCAGAACAATCATATATAACAGATCTCATCTCTATGATACTATATTTTTGGATGCTTAGAATCATCTATTATTGAATAGTTTGTGAAATGTTGAACAATTTTAATTTAAAGACAGTGAAAAAAGAAGAAATGACAACCAATGAACATGAAGAAGGATGTAAAAATAAAAAATCTCCATCCCTTGTTATAAATCGGGAGGTCAGATCGGCGGTCCGCCATCGGTCCGCCTTTTTGCCAAGCGCTCCATCCTTTCCTCCCCCGCCCTTGTCACCGCTTCGGAAACTGAAACGATAATTTCTTCTCGTTTTCATCCCAGACAAGGATGGCGTCAAACGTTTTTTCGCCTTTTTTAAACCCTTTGATGACATTCGTTTTCCCTTGCGCCAGCAGTTTTTTCACATTGGCCGCCGAAATCGATTTGCCGAGAATGCGTTTGGAGATCGTAAACGGGCATTTTGTTTTCGCGTACTGGTCGCAGCCGTACAACGTTCCTTTGTCGACGACGGTCCCGCCGCAAAGCGGGCACGGTCCAAGCTTCTCGCCCATCGTTTTTTTCTTCCTTGTCCGTTGGATCGAGGCGGTGTCAACCCCTCTGAAATTCCAATTCGGCGCAGTGGCGATGGCGTCAGCGACCACTTTTTGCGCCAACTTTTTCACCTGTTCCATAAAGGCAGCGGGAGAGGCGCTCCCTTCGCCGATTTCGCTTAAGCGCTGCTCCCATTTCGCCGTCATTTCCGGCGAGGCGAGAATCGTGCCGCCGAGCGCCTCGATCAATACTTTCGCCTTGTCGGTCGCATATACGAGGTTGTTTTTCACTTCAATATACTTCCGCTCTTTCAGCATGGTAATGATCGCCGCCCTTGTTGCTTCCGTGCCGAGCCCTTCCGTTTTGGCGAGCACTTTTTCCAGTTCCTCATCGTCCAAAAATTTTCCCGCCGTTTTCATCAAGGTGATGAGTTCGCCTTCTGTATACCGTTTCGGCGGCTCGGTCTTCCCTTCTTTCACCTTGACAGCGGCCGCTTCCCCCGCCTCCCCTCGCTCAAGGAGAGGCAGCGCAGCATCTTTCTCCTCCTCATGCGGACGGATGACGGCGCGCCATCCTTCCTCGACGACTTGTCTTCCTTTCGAAACAAAGCGGGCCCGGCCGTCAACGAGCGTTGTGACGGTCGTATAATCGATGACCGCCGCCTGATGGTGGGCGGCAATTAGGCGGCGGACGACCAAATCGTACACCTTCCGTTCGTCGGCTGACAGCTTCTCGGGATCCACCACTTGCTCGGTCGGGATAATGGCGTAATGGTCCGTCACCTTTTTCTCGTTTACATAACGTTTATTCTGTAAAATCGACGGCTGCGGCAGCGGAAAATACGAAGCGTACGCCGGAAACGAGGACAGCTTTTGCAAAATGGCGGGAAACGTTTCCGCTTCCCCTTTCGTCACATGCATCGAATCGGAACGAGGATACGAAACGATCCCTTTTTGGTAGAGCGATTGCAGCACATCAAGCGTCTTTTTCGGCGAGAAGCGGTACAACTTGTTCGCTGTCGCTTGCAGCGTCGATAAGTTGAACAACAGCGGCGGCTGATACGTTTTCCGCTCTGTGTGGACGTCGGCGACTTCCGCCCGTTTTCCTTGGCAAAAGGCAGCGATCTTTTTCGCCATCTCCTCGTCCCCAAGACGCGTTTGGCCGTTTTTATCCGTCCATTTTCCTTCATAACGCTTGTCGCCAATGACAAACGAGGCGACGACTTCCCAAAACGGTTCAGGGCGGAACTGCTCAATTTCCCGCTCACGCCGGACGATCAGCGCCAATGTCGGCGTCTGCACGCGCCCGACGGAAAACACATCGTTCATCCCGCGCTCCTTCAGCAAGAGGCTGTACACGCGCGAGGCGTTCATGCCGACGAGCCAATCCGCGCAGGCGCGGGCGTACGCTTCCTCATAGAGCGGGCGCGTCGTCCGTTCATCAAGCAGGCGGCGGAACCCTTCCTCGATCGCCTTCGGAGTCAAGGACGACAGCCAAAGCCGCTTCATCGGCTTGTTCACGCCGCTTAGGCGGATGAGGTTGCGCACAATGAGCTCCCCTTCGCGCCCCGCGTCGCCGGCATGGATGATTTCCGTCACTTCCGGCTTTCGCAGCAATTCTTTCACAACCTTGAACTGTTTCGCCTTCGCTTTTTCGATCTCATACTCAAACCGTTCCGGGATGATCGGCAACGTGCCGAGCGTCCACCGCTTCCACTCCGGCCGATACCGCTCCGGCGGGGCGAGCTGGAACAAATGCCCGATCGCCCATGTCATATACGCCCCGTCGGGAAACAAGTCATTCGGCAAAATTTCGATATAGCCTTGCCGTTTTTTCGTCCGAAAAATCGAGGCGAGCGTCGCCCCTTGGTCCGGCTTTTCCGCGATAATGACCTTCATCGTCCTCTCCCCTTACGGCACATCATGCCCCATGGAGCTTTGTAAGATAGCGAACCATTGCTCGCGGGAAAGCGGAAGCGACAACGCCCGCACCGCCCGCTCGATGCTTTCTTGTTTCCCCGAGCCGACAATCGGCATCATCCGCGCTGGATGAACGAGAAGCCACGCGTACAACACTTCGTCGATCGTCTCAGCGCCCACCTCACCCCGCACTTGTTCAAGCGTCCCGCGCAACCGCACCGCCCGGTCATCGTCAGCGGAAAAAATCGCCCCGCCGGTGAGCGGCGACCATACCATTGGCGGAATGCGCTTCTCAAGGCAAAGGTCAACGGTGCCGTCTTCAAGATTTTCCAACCGATACGCCGATACTTCGATTTGGTTGGTCACGAGCGGAAACGGCAAATACGACTGAAGCATTTCCCACTGCAAACGTTTAAAGTTGGAAACGCCAAAATAGCGCACTTTTCCATCCTGCTTGAGTTGGAGAAACGCCTCGGCCACCTCTTCCGGGTTCATAAACGGATCCGGGCGGTGGATAAGCAATACATCAATATAATCGGTATGGAAGTGTCGAAGGGATTGCTCAACCGAAGCGATGATATGATTTTTGCTTGTATCGTATAATTTCATCCCGTACTTCGATGGCAGCTTGATGCCGCATTTCGTCACGATCTCGATCTGACCGCGCAAGCTTGGCTTTAACGCCAGTGCTTCGCCAAAGCGCGATTCACACGTATAGTCGCCGTAAATATCAGCATGGTCAAACGTCGTAATGCCGCGCTCAAGACAAAATTCAATGAGCCCGAGCAGCTGCTCGCGCGAATAGCCCCAGTCCGCAAGCCGCCAACAGCCGTGAATGAGGCGGGAAAACGTCAAATCGTCCGCCAACCGAATTCGTTCCATTGATTGTCTCCCTTTCTTTATTTTTGGCTAAAATCGTTCCGCTTGCGCATACTACCAACAAGAGGAAAAAACGGAAAGGACGTGATGATATGAAGCGCTGGCTTCTTGGGCTCGCCGCTGTGCTTCTTTTCGCCTCCCCATGGCCGGCATCAGCCGCCGAAACCGCATACGAATGGAACCTAGCCGACATTTATCCATCCGAAGCCGAGTGGATGCACGACTACAAGGCGGTGCAAAACGCCTTGCCGAAACTGGCGGCGTTTGAAGGAAAACTCGATGATGAAAAGACGATCGCCAAACTGTTCGCCCTCAACGAACAAACGGCCCGCAAGCTCGAAAAACTGGCGCTTTACACCCATTTAAAACGCGATCTGAACATTGAAGACGAGGCAGCGGCCCGGCTTGGGGCAAAAGTGGAAGCGCTCGCCGCCCAATATGCGGCGAAAACAGCGTTCATCGAGCCGGAACTGCTCGCCCTACCCGAGCGGACGCTCAAGAAGCTCCAAACGAGCAAAGAGCTGAAAGCGTACCGCTATTACTTCCATGAGTTACGCGAGCAAAAGCCGCATACGCTTACGAAACGCGAAGAGCGGCTGCTCGCGAAACTATCGCCGGTGCTCGGCGAGGCGGAGAACATTTATGACCACGCCGTCCGCGGCGATTACGAGCCGCCGTCTGTCACGATGCCGAATGGAAAAACAGTGACATTGACCGACGACCAATACGCCGCCATGCTCGAGCACCCGGACCGCCGCTATCGAAAGGCGGCGTTTGAAGCGAAAGCGAAAAGCTATGAGGCGCTCGAGCAGACCGCCGCGGCGACGTTGTACGCCTCGGTCAAAGCGGACGAATTGTATGCGAACGTGCGCCGCTATCCATCCGGCCTGGCCGCCGCGCTGGCCGCCGACGATGTCCCGAAGGAAGTGTTCGACAACTTAATCGCCGCCACCCGCCGCCATTTGCCGGCGCTGCACCGCTATATCGAATTGCGGCGGCGCGCGCTCGGGCTTGACCGCGTTCACAGCTATGATTTGTACGTGCCGCTTGTCGGCGAAACGGCGAAATCGATCCCAGTTGAAACAGCGAAAACGTTCATTGTCGAAGGGCTCAAGCCGCTCGGCGCCGACTATATCAAACAGGTGCACCGAGCGTTTCAAGAGCGATGGCTTGATGTCTTCCCGCGCCCGAAAAAATATACCGGCGGCTACAACACGGGAGCGTATGACACCCATCCGTTCATCTTGCTCAATTACAACGGTTCGCTTGATGGCGTATTGACGATGGCTCACGAGCTTGGGCACGCCATGCATTCCGTCTACACGAACCGCGCGCAGCCGTACCATTATTCCGGTCATTCGATTTTCACTGCCGAAGTCGCCTCGACCGCGAACGAATGGCTCATGCTCGATTATTTGTACAAACAGGCGAAAACAAAAGAAGAAAAACTCCGCCTGCTCGTCGAACAAATCGAGCAAATCCGCGGCACGTTGTACACGCAAGTGATGTATTCCGAATTTGAACGGATGATTCATGACAAAGTGCGCCAAGGCGGCAGTCTGACAGCGGACGAACTGAACCATCTTTGGCTTGGCCTGCTGAAAACGTATTACGGCCCGGCGTACGCCGCCGATCCCGGCGCCGCGCGCGGCTGGCTGCGCATCCCGCATTTTTATGACGCCTTTTATGTATACAAATATGCCACTTCGCTCGCGGCGTCGTACACCATTGTGAGCGGCATCCAAACCGATGCAAGCGGCAAGGCGGTGAAGCGGTACAAACAATTTTTGCGCTCCGGCGCATCCGATGATCCGATCCGTCTGCTCAAGCGAGCCGGAGTGGATATGACAAGCCCCGAACCGATCGAGCGGGTCTTAGGTCATTTCGCCGAACTCGTTGACGAACTCGATCGACAGCTGCCAAGCCAAAACCGTCAGCGGTCTATATAGATGCAATTTAAAGCTTTAACATTTTTTGTCTTTGCCGGTCATTGCATCCGACTGTCGAGTGACCGAACAACGCCGCTTAAAGACCCATATATGGGTCTGTGAAGCAGGTGGTTGTTCGGTCTTCCGTCACGCCTTGGCGTGACGGGGCAAGCCACACGCTTGCCTTCGACAGTCGAAAATGGACAAACCGCTTTTCCGTCAAGGATATGTTAAACTTCT
>NZ_JAFWFM010000028.1:0-2080 GCF_017515625.1 Geobacillus sp. | reverse complement strand
TGGCCGCGAAGCGCACCCTAGGTCTGTAAGATATCCACAAAACTGAAAAAGGATGTAAGGGATTTTGTCGAAAAATATTTTTTGGACACCCCTGAGGGGCCGAAAAGCCTTGATAAATCAACATTTCTAGAGGGAGGTGGAATCGTTGGCGGAAAAGGTGGCCGAACGGCTAAGTGCAGCCGAGTCGGCCGCCGAACTTCGTTTTTGTCATGATGAACTGGCGCGTGAACTGCGGCGCTGTTTGACGCTTGAACAAATGGAGCAGCTTGCAAGCGACATCGTTTGTGTGCATGAAGCCATCCTTCGCCGCGCGTTTTTCCTTGCGGAGCGGGAGACGATGAAACAGTCGGTCGGCATTCGTCCCTCGGCGTGGTGCTGGTATGTGATGGGAAGCATCGGCCAGCGTGAGCCGACGATCTGGACGGATCAGGATCACGGCGTTTTATTCGACTGTCCCGAGGAAGTGGAGGCGGATTGTTATGAATTCATCCGCCATATGGCGGCGATTGGGGTGGACATGTTGCATGAGGCTGGGTATCCGTACTGCTCCGGTTACGTGATGGCGACGAACAAGCGGTGGGCGCAGTCGGTCCGCGGTTGGGAGCAACAACTTTCTTCCTATTTCGAAAGCGGGTGGCCGAACGACATTCGTTTTTTGTTGATCGCGATGGATATGCGTCCGCTTTATGGCGAGCTGAGATTGGCTGAGGAGGGCAGGAGGATGTTGTTTTCAGCGGTGGCCAAACGGCCGCCGCTGTTGGCGCGCATGGGGGAGCACGTTCAATTCCCTCCGGTTCCGCTCGGTTGGCTGGGTAACGTGCAAACGGAGCGATGGGGGCCGCATAGTGGGGCCGTTCATATGAAACAAAGCGGCTACGTGCAACTCGCCAACGCCTTAAAATGGTTAGCCTGTTTTGCGCAAGTCCCAGCGGCGGACACGGCAGAGCGGCGGCGGGCGCTTGAGGCGGCGGGCGTATTGACGGCACCGCTTTCCACCGCCGTTGGCGAGGCGCTGTCTGTTTACTATTCGATTCGTCTCAAGTACAGCACCGAGGCGAGGGATGGTCGTGAATATGTGTTATGGCGGACGCTTGAGCGGACAGAGCAAAAGCAGCTGAAGCAAGCGATGCGCACCGCAAAACGGTTGCAGCGCTTTGTCGCCCGGCAGGTGGCTCGCATTCATGCATGAGCGGCACCGTTTTTGGCAGCGGGCGCTCCGCTTGTTGTCGCTTGGCGTTCCGCGCGAGGCATCATCCGCCTTATTTGGGCATGACCATTCGCTGCAACAGGAAACATGGCTTCGCTCGCTGCAAAAGGAAAAACAGCACATCATCAATTGGCATGACCGTTTGACTGACATCCCGTTTGTCATCATCGATATGGAAACGACCGGCTTTTCCCCGGAGAAAGGCGATGAAATTTTGGCCATGGCGGCAGCGAAAACGGTTGGAGGAGTCGTGACCGATATGTACATGACGCTCGTCAAGCCGGAAAAGCCGATCCCGCAACACATCTCCGCCTTGACCGGCATTGAGGCGAAGGATGTGGTGTTCGCTCCGCCGCTTGCCGAGGCGCTGCGCACGTTTGTGCCGTTTATTGCCACAGGCGTTTTAGTCGGCTATCATATCGGCCATGATTTGGCGTTTTTGCGCCATGCCCTTTGGCGCCATTATCGGCAAAAATGGAGCGGACGATTTCTTGACTTGCAGCCGATGATGACGCTGATCGGCCATTCGTGCCCGACGTTTGACGATGCGTTAGCTTGTTACGGCATCTGTTGCCCGCGCCGCCATACGGCGGATGGCGACGTCGAAGCGATGGCAAAGCTATGGGCGATTTTGCTCGATGAATTCCGCCAACGCGGCATCGACACGCTGCATGATCTGTACGCCGCGCTCAGCCGCCACTGACGCTCCTAGGCAGGGCAGAGGACTGGAAGGTTGGTGGAGAATGGTCATTGTTCGCCAAGCGATCGAGTTCGCCGTGAACAAAGAGTTGATTTTACAGGATCAATGTCGTTTTGGCCTAGGGCATCGGCTGAACGAAAAAAAGCGCTAAGTTTGGCGCTTTTTTTGCTGGT
>NZ_JAFWFM010000233.1:0-7007 GCF_017515625.1 Geobacillus sp. | reverse complement strand
AGAAGTTGTGTACTACCGCTTCGCGGAAGGGGGGCAGGAAAAGGCGAAATTGTACAAACGCCAACTGAAAGCGGAGCTGGACCGGTGTGCGGCGCTCATTCGCAAGGCGATTGAGGACAACTTCAGTTGAGGGCGCCTCTTTTTTTGTATGTATTTACATAACATTTTTATGGTTAATTCTGTTTGTTTTGCATCCCACCGAACGATTTAGTAGAATGGGAGAAGGACACGACAACAGAGAGGAAGACGTAGGATGTTGGCATGGCCACAGGTTGTCATAAGGGAAATGGAAACACGAAAAGCGTTATTCCGCCATGATCCAGATCACGCGCTGATCGGCTCCGGCGGGTATACGGCGGAAGACGAAGCGATCGTGCACGATGCGGCCATCGCCCTGGCGCTTGGAAAAAACGTACTGTTAAAAGGTCCAACCGGATCGGGGAAAACGCGGCTAGCGGAAACGTTGTCCGCCTTGTTCGGGCAGCCGATGCACAGCATCAACTGCTCTGTGGACCTTGATGCCGAGGCGCTGCTTGGGTTTAAAACGATCGTGCACCGCGACGGCCAAGCGGTGATCGAATATGTGCCCGGTCCGGTCATCCGGGCGATGGAGAAGGGGCATTTGCTATACATTGATGAAATCAATATGGCCAAACCTGAGACGCTGCCAATCTTAAACAGCGTGCTTGACTATCGGCGCCGCCTCACCAATCCGCTCACTGGCGAGGTCGTCGAGGCGAAGCCGACGTTTGGCGTCATTGCGGCGATCAACGAAGGTTATATCGGCACCGTGCCGCTCAATGAAGCGTTAAAAAACCGCTTCGTCGTCATCGATGTCCCATATGTGCAGGGGGAGACGTTAAAATCGGTCATCATGGCACAAACTACATTAACAGACGATGCGTTGATCAACCGTTTCGTCGCCTTGTCAGCCGACTTTCTGGCGCAGGTGCGAAACGGGCAAGTGGCAGAAGAAGTGGCTTCCGTACGCGCCTTGCTCGATGCGTGCGATCTGGCGGTGCATATCCCGCCGCTGCGCGCCATTGAACGAAGCATCATTGACAAGCTCGACGATGAACGGGAGCGGGCGGCGGTGCGCAATATCGCGGAAACATGGTTTGACGAGTAGGAGGCGGCCATGGAACGGTTTATGATGTTCAACGATCGGCCGATCGATCCGTTTTTGGTGATGCAGCTCGCCGATCTCGCCCGAACGCTCGCCCGCCGTCCTGACATGACGGTCGAGTTCGCCGCCCATTCCGGGATGCATCCGGTTAAGCCAACGGTGTACGTCAGTCAGTTTTGGGATGTGTATCCGCCAAAGGAGAAAGAAACGGCGATGAAAAGCGATGTCGCCTTGCGCGTCATCGGCACGCGGCGGCATACGGACCTAGCGGCGGTCCGCGCATTTCGGCAAGCAGCCGAAGCGCACCCATGGCCGAAACTGGCGAAACAGCTGTTTTCGTTGGCTGAGGATCTTCGTGTTGAGGCCCTCTGCGAGCGGGAACGGCCCGGGGTGAAACGTTGGTTTCGCACGCGCCGCCGCCTTTACCGTCGCTACTTCACCCAGCAATGGCAGGCAAACCAAACCCGCGGCGCCGCCGCCGATCAATTTTTGGCGGCGATGTATTTGCGGCTGACCGCCGACTCGCCGCTTGATGACGTTCCGCTCGCTCCGATGGCGGATGAAACGGTGCAGGCGCGCCTTGACGCGCTGTGGCCGCAATGGTTTGACGCGATGTCCACCGCGGATACGGCCCGCTGGGCGTTAGCCATCGTCGCATTGATGGAAGAGGCGCTTGCCGGTGACATGGTGAACGCTTACACCTCGCTTCCATTTGTCGATGACGGGGACGATGAACCGAAGGTGACGGTTCGCGATTTGAAGCGGGTCGATCCGTTGGAAAACCGCGATGTAGCGGAAAATCCGTCAAACGGCAAAGCGCACCAGGAAGTGCTGTCGACGTGGCACCGGGAAACAAGCCGTCCGAATGGGAATTTTCTCCGCTTTGAGTTGGAACGCGGCACCCGCACTGGCATGCTTGGCGACGGGGCGAGGCCGGGGGACGATGGCGACCAGGCGCTCGCCATTGTCCAAGGAACGTCCCGGCCGGCGAAGCGAAACGAATACGGCCTCGAGGCGGCAGCCGCATTCCAGGAACATCGACTAGCCGGAGGCGGTGCTCCATATGGGGAAGCGAACCGCCAGGCAGCCATCATTGTTTTTTCTTCCCCGCCGCCAAGTCGTGACGAACGGGACGAATACCGCAGCAAACAGGCGGCGGCCGCGCCCTACCGGAAGCGGCTTGTGCGCGTGATGGAGCAATGGCTCGAACACCAACGCAGCACGTGGCGCACGAACTTGCCGGCCGGACGGCTGCGCAAACAGCTCATACCGTTTTTCACCGACGAGCGGCCTCACCTGTTTTACAAAAAAGGCGAGCCAGCGCGGCGGTTCAACGCAGCGTTCGGCCTGCTTGTCGACTGCTCGGCGTCGATGCACGATAAAATGGATGAAACGAAAACGGGGCTCGTTCTCTGCCACAACGTGCTTCAAACGTTGCGTGTGCCGCACCAGATCGTCGGGTTTTGGGAAGACGCCAACGAGGCAACCGCGGCCAGACAGCCGAATTACTTGCAAGTGGCTGTTTCGTTCCGCGAGTCGTTGAACCCATCAAGCGGCCCGGCGATCATGCAGCTTGAGCCCCACGAAGACAACCGCGACGGGCTGGCGATCCGCTGGATGACTGAGCAACTTCTCCGCCGCCCGGAAACGCAAAAAGTGTTGCTCATCTTTTCTGACGGGGAACCGGCCGCCTATGGCTACGAACAAAACGGCATTATCGATACGCATGAAGCGGTGGCCGAAGCGCGGCGGCGCGGCATTGAGGTTGTCAACCTTTTTTTAGGCCGCGGGGCGGATGACGAATCGACGCGGCGGACGATTGAAAACATTTACGGCCGCTTTCGCGTTTTCGTTCCACAAGTGAGCGAGCTGCCCGACCGACTGCTTCCGCTTTTGAAAACGTGGCTGCAAAAAAGCTTGTAACAAAAGGATGGGAATCGATGATCAAACTATTTACCGACAGCGATTTAGACGGCATCGGCTGTGGATTGCTCGCCAAGCTGGCGTTTGCCGAGGTGAACATTTCGTTTTGCTCGTACCGGAACTTGGATGAACGGGTCAGCCAGTTCTTGCAAAGCGAGGAAGCGAATGGCGCCATGCTGTTTATCACCGACCTAGCCGTCGGCCAGGAGGTGGAGCAGCAGCTCGCCGAGCGGGCGAAGCGCGGCGGCCATGTGCAAGTCATCGACCACCACGTGACCGCGCTTCATTTCAACAGCTATCCATGGGGATGGGTCGCGCCCGAACGGGAAGACGGCAAAAAAACATGTGCAACCTCGCTCTTTTACGATTACCTCGTCCGCGAAGGAAAACTGGCGCCTAACGAAACGTTGGATGCGTTTGTCGAGCTCGTCCGCCAGTACGACACGTGGGAATGGGAAGAAAATGGGAATTTGCAAGCGAAGCGGCTCAACGATTTGTTCACCATTCTCGGGCTCGACGGCTTTTGGGAGACGATGAGCGAGCGGCTCGCCTCCGGGGAGGCGTTCGCCTTGACGGAGACGGAAGAGTTGCTTCTGGATATGGAAGAAAAGAAAATTCAACGCTACATCCGACAGAAGCAAAAGCAGCTCGTTCAGCGCTGGATCGGCGATTACTGCATCGGCGTCGTGTTCGCTGAACGCCATCTGTCGGAGCTTGGCAACGCCTTATCCAAACGGCATCCGCACCTAGATTTGATCGCCCTAGTCAATCTCGGGACAAAACATATCGGGTTTCGCACCATCCATGACAATGTCAACGTCGCCGAATTCGCGAAGCAGTTTGGCGGCGGCGGCCACCCGAAGGCATCGGGTTGTTTTGTGGATGACACGACCTTTCCGCTGTTTGTCATCGAGACGTTCCCGCTTGCGCCTGTTTATGGCGATGCGGAACAAAACCAACTGAACAAGCGGGAAGAGGCAGAAGGCGTGTTTTGGACGAATCATCAGGGCCAGTGGTGGTTAAGCCGCCAGACGGAACAGGGATGGACATGGTATGCCGACGGGGGAGAGGCTCGCACCTTTCCCGATGAAGCCGCGGGCGAGCGATGGTTAAAGCGGCAGTTTGCTGCAGGGCTCGCCTACGACGCCGCTGTGCTAGAGTTTTTAAGTGTGCGGCTTGGGCGGGACAAAGACGCCATCCAAGCCGACTATCCGTCGGCTGTCAAACAATACAAACATCAAACCGGCATCGAATAAGGTGCCGGTTTTCTTTGCGGCGACAAGAGGAGAGATCGCTGGCTTTGCAGCATGGCGGCAGGCTGATTCCGACGGTGACAACGAACATACTACGTGACACGGCGGCCCATTCCGCCAGCCATTTTTTCATAGTGCCGCGGCACAGAAAATGTTAACATAATTGTAACAGTTTTTGTGTTTAGAAAAAACAGTCTCTGATTATAATAAGTACTTAGGGAGGTGAAGAAGGGTGAAACAGTACGTCTTTTCCTTTTACACAGAACAAGGAAGAACGTCTGTCTGGGATGAGGCGATTTCGGCATCTGGGATGATGGAAGCCTTTTCAAAAGCTCGACGGCTACTCATCAAGTACAAACAAGAGAAAGGCATACCGGTTCGCGTTCGGTATAAAGGCGTCCGCTATCGCCACACCGACATTGCATAACGTTGAAAGTTAAAAAGAAAGGATGGGAGCATGCCTTTCCTGCGACAATCGACACGCAGCGGGTAACGTGCAGTGTTTCATGAACCACTCAGGAACACTGCACGTTTTTATTTTATTTGCATCCGCACGCCATTCAACTCGGCAGGAGAAAGGGACAAGCCTAGCCACTGTCAATCGATTAGGAAGGCGAGACGGATGCGGAAAATGATTGCGGTGAAACACATACTGCTCGGGCACAAACTAGGAACGGCGCAAAAACCAAATTGGCGACGACTCTTGATTTTTTTGGTATGACACAACAAATATGGACGAGCCCGCATCTCATCATCGCGCACTCCTTTATAACAAACTATAACGGATTTCCAGGTGGCGGGGAGTTCAGCAACCAAATATGTCCGCTGCATGCGTATGTTGCAAAAGCGCTCATTCATGACGGATGTCGTTGTTTTTTTGTTTTTTGTCTCACTATCAAAAGATTACTTTTTATTGAGACAAAACCGAATATAACTTCCTATAATTTATATTATGTAAAATTATCAATTTCCCCGAAATTTGAGGGTTTCTTCCCTCAAGTACCCATAAAATCAATTATCCGGAACTTGTTAACCTGTCAAGGTTGATTATATTTTCCCCAAAATCGCCGGTTTAACATTCCCCAGAAAGATCTCATGGAACCCTTTGTTTTTCTTTTTTGGATCCTCTTTTCCTGTAATCGATAGCTTTCCCCTCTTTAGGTAATGGAATGACGCAGCAATCGATCTAACATCGCCCGAGTCTCCCACAATTTCTTCCCATTCCCCAGAGCTTTTGTTGGGATATGCTCGTACCGCTGGGTGATCACTAGAAATAAGCAATGAGCGCTGTTCGGATCCAGTTTTAGGTACCCCATTTCATCGATCATGAGAACAGTTGGCTTCACAAAGACAGGAAGCTTTTTCTCCAA
The DNA here is from genome assembly GCF_017515625.1 of Geobacillus sp. Lineage (NCBI taxonomy): Bacteria > Bacillati > Bacillota > Bacilli > Caryophanales > Anoxybacillaceae > Geobacillus > Geobacillus sp. The sequence continues at coordinate 1,335 of NZ_JAFWFM010000233.1, read as the reverse complement.
CTTTCTGACCGCCTCTTCTTAACTGAGTGACCAAATCACGGGCGGTAACAAAATACGTTTGATATCCTCTTGCTATTGCCTCCATTCCAATCGAAATCACCAGGTGTGTCTTTCCAATCCTTGGTGGGCAGAGAAAAAGGATATTTTCTTTTCGGTCAATACACGACAACGTAAGCAGTTCTCGAATCCATCACTCATCCAACGAAGGTTGCGCGGTAAAAACGTATGGATCGTCTTGCGATACGGCAGTTTGGACTTTGATGAGCGTTTGGATCGATCGTTCCTGCCTTTTGACAATTTCCGCCTCTAATAAGCGGAACAAAAACTCCGAATATGGCATATTAAGAGTAACTACGTATTCTACCATGGAGAATCATCGTTCCTCCGTGACAAGCAAATGGAATCGGTGACCATACTCGTGTATTCGTTCTTTCATGATCTTTCCCTTCTCAGGAATGCGTCATAACTCGTGATCATGAACCATTGCTCCTCTTATTGACATTATAGTTCTATTGTAAGTGAGGAATTTTATTCAGCTATATTGGGATTTTATCATCTGCTTTAACACATTATATATGGAATTTATATACCGCAATGTTCTATACTTTTTTCTTGTAAAAAACAAACGGTAACGAAAGTGCGTATCGATTCATCGTAGCCATTCGGTTTTCCTTGTCCTGATCCTCCTGTGTTTTTACTCATTTTTCCTTTTTGTTTCCTATATGCGTTACCACGTCGATCACTTCAGAACAGAATGGTTTAGCACCATGGCTGCTTGTTGGTCCCTAATTGGGACCAACAAAAGAGACGAATCATCGTGCCGAATAATGATAAGGTATTTCCAAATGTTGAACACAAGAGGGAGAATAGGGCCTGCTGATCTGCAGAAAAGAATATGTGGGATGAAATACGATTCCTTGTTTACCAATGGTCGGGCTTACGGAAAAATGGATCCGTAGGTCACAAAGGGGCAGGGGGATGTATTTGTGGATTCAGACAAAATGGTGTTGATGGAACCTATCGTTTCATAAGGTTAACTGGATATACAATAACTTACCCAGTTAACCCTATGAACAACTTCATTCCCCTTTTCTTTCCACAACCGCGTCAAATCACGGTTTTTTATAAACAAAATCCCCCTTTCCAAGAAGAGAATTAGGATCTCACATCTCCAAATCCGCTCCTGATTTTTGAATGTAAACTAGCACATTATTTCAGAATCCCTTTTTCAAATTATTTCAGGCGGATTCGGAAATAATGTGCAAAATTTTTGCGGATTGTTCCGGATTTTGCACATTCTTTCGGAACGTTTGCACGCTCTTTCAGATGAAGATT
>NZ_JAFWFM010000232.1:0-7372 GCF_017515625.1 Geobacillus sp. | reverse complement strand
GTGGTATGCTTGTTCATAGAGAGCACCTCCTGGGTTTGTTTGTGTTGTTACTCACATTCTACAGGAAAGGTGCTCTTTTTTCTATACCCTTTGGATTTTATTGGATAATCAACACGCCTGGGGTACATTAATAGTATATGGATGAAGACAGCCTGATTTCCAAATTTCTTGATGAAAGGCAGAGGTGAACAAGATGGGTGTAAAGACCTTCCAATTCCCATTTGCGGAGCAGCTCGAGAAAGTGGCCGAGCAGTTCCCGACATTTCAAATTTTGAATGAGGAAGGAGAAGTCGTCAATGAAGAGGCGATGCCGGAGCTGAGCGATGAGCAGCTGAAAGAGCTGATGCGTCGCATGGTGTATACGCGCATTCTTGACCAGCGCTCCATTTCGTTGAACCGCCAAGGGAGACTCGGGTTTTATGCGCCGACCGCCGGGCAGGAAGCGAGCCAAATTGCCAGCCATTTTGCATTGGAAAAAGAAGATTTTATTTTGCCGGGATACCGCGACGTTCCGCAAATCATTTGGCATGGGCTTCCGCTGTATCAGGCGTTTTTGTTCTCGCGCGGCCATTTCCATGGTAACCAAATTCCAGAAGGCGTAAACGTCCTGCCGCCGCAAATCATTATCGGCGCCCAATACATCCAAGCAGCTGGTGTGGCGCTCGGCTTGAAAATGCGGGGCAAAAAAGCAGTGGCGATTACATATACGGGCGACGGCGGCACGTCGCAAGGCGATTTCTACGAAGGGATCAACTTTGCGGGGGCGTTTAAGGCGCCGGCCATCTTTGTCGTGCAAAACAACCGCTTTGCCATCTCGACGCCGGTCGAAAAGCAAACCGTTGCCAAAACATTGGCGCAAAAAGCAGTCGCCGCCGGCATTCCGGGCATTCAAGTTGACGGCATGGACCCGCTTGCGGTCTACGCAGCGGTCAAAGCTGCTCGCGAGCGCGCCATTAACGGCGAAGGGCCGACGCTCATTGAAACGCTCTGCTTCCGCTATGGCCCGCATACGATGTCCGGTGACGATCCAACGCGCTATCGTTCGAAAGAGTTGGAAAACGAATGGGCGAAGAAAGACCCACTCGTGCGTTTCCGCAAGTTTTTAGAGGCGAAAGGCTTGTGGAGCGAAGAAGAAGAAAACAACGTTATTGAACAGGCAAAAGAAGAGATTAAAGAAGCGATCAAGAAAGCGGACGAAACGCCGAAGCAAAAAGTAACCGACTTGATCAGCATCATGTTTGAAGAGCTGCCGTTCAATTTGAAGGAGCAGTATGAAATTTACAAAGAGAAGGAGTCGAAGTAAGCCATGGCGCAAATGACAATGGTTCAGGCGATCACCGATGCGCTGCGTATCGAGTTGAAAAATGATCCGAACGTGCTCATTTTCGGGGAAGACGTTGGGGTCAACGGCGGCGTATTCCGAGCGACGGAAGGGCTGCAGGCCGAATTTGGCGAAGATCGCGTTTTTGACACGCCGCTCGCCGAATCAGGAATCGGCGGCTTGGCGATCGGTTTGGCGCTGCAAGGGTTTCGCCCGGTGCCGGAAATCCAGTTTTTCGGCTTCGTGTATGAAGTGATGGATTCGATTTGCGGGCAAATGGCGCGAATCCGCTATCGTACGGGCGGACGCTACCATATGCCGATTACGATCCGTTCTCCGTTTGGCGGCGGCGTCCATACGCCGGAGTTGCACTCAGACAGCTTGGAAGGGCTTGTCGCCCAACAGCCAGGCTTGAAGGTTGTCATTCCGTCGACGCCGTATGATGCGAAAGGGCTGCTCATCTCGGCGATTCGCGACAACGACCCGGTCATTTTCCTTGAACATTTGAAGCTGTACCGTTCGTTCCGTCAGGAAGTGCCGGAAGGGGAATACACGATTCCGATCGGCAAGGCGGACATTAAGCGGGAAGGAAAAGACATCACGATCATCGCGTACGGCGCCATGGTGCATGAATCGTTAAAAGCGGCGGCAGAATTAGAGAAGGAAGGCATTTCTGCCGAAGTCGTCGACTTGCGCACCGTGCAGCCGCTCGATATTGAAACGATCATCGGTTCGGTCGAAAAAACGGGCCGCGCCATTGTCGTTCAAGAAGCGCAACGGCAGGCTGGCATCGCCGCCAACGTCGTGGCGGAGATTAACGAACGCGCCATCTTAAGCCTTGAGGCGCCGGTGTTGCGCGTGGCCGCTCCGGACACGGTCTATCCGTTTGCTCAGGCGGAATCGGTATGGCTGCCAAACTTTAAAGATGTAATCGAAACGGCGAAAAAAGTGATGAACTTCTAACAGCGGACAAACTCGGGGGAGCGGAACGCCTTCCCCCGCCCATTTTCGGCAAACGATAGGAGGTAGACAGACAGTGGCTTTTGAATTTAAGCTGCCGGACATTGGCGAAGGCATCCACGAAGGTGAAATTGTCAAATGGTTTGTGAAACCGGGCGATGAAGTGAACGAAGACGATGTATTGTGCGAAGTGCAAAATGACAAGGCGGTTGTCGAAATTCCCTCCCCGGTCAAAGGGAAAGTGCTTGAAATCCTCGTCCCGGAGGGAACAGTGGCAACGGTCGGGCAAATGCTCATCACGCTCGATGCGCCGGGTTATGAAAACATGATGTTTAAAGGACAAGAGCAAGAAGAAGCGAAAAAAGAGGAAAAAACGGAAACGGTGTCGAAAGAGGAAAAGGTTGACGCTGTCGCTCCCAATGCACCGGCAGCTGAAGCGGAGGCTGGCCCGAACCGCCGCGTCATCGCCATGCCGTCCGTGCGCAAGTATGCGCGCGAAAAAGGCGTCGATATTCGGCTTGTCCAAGGAACGGGCAAAAACGGCCGCGTCCTGAAAGAAGATATTGACGCTTTCCTTGCCGGCGGCGCAAAACCGGCACCGGCCGCAGCGGAGGAAAAAGCGGCGCCGGCCGCAGCGAAACCGGCGACGACAGAAGGCGAATTCCCGGAAACGCGCGAGAAAATGAGCGGCATCCGTCGGGCGATTGCCAAAGCGATGGTGCATTCCAAACATACCGCTCCGCACGTGACGCTGATGGACGAAGCCGATGTGACGAAGCTTGTTGCTCACCGAAAAAAATTCAAGGCTATTGCCGCGGAAAAAGGCATCAAGCTGACGTTTTTGCCGTACGTCGTCAAAGCGCTCGTTTCCGCGCTGCGTGAATACCCAGTGTTGAATACGTCCATTGATGATGAGACGGAAGAAATCATCCAGAAGCATTATTACAATATCGGCATCGCCGCTGATACGGACCGCGGCTTGCTTGTGCCGGTCATTAAACATGCCGATCGCAAGCCGATTTTCGCCTTGGCGCAAGAAATCAATGAGCTCGCCGAGAAAGCGCGCGACGGCAAACTGACGCCGGGAGAAATGAAAGGCGCTTCATGCACGATTACAAACATCGGTTCGGCCGGCGGGCAATGGTTTACCCCGGTCATCAACCATCCGGAAGTGGCGATTCTTGGCATCGGCCGCATTGCGGAAAAGCCGATCGTCCGTGACGGTGAAATTGTCGCTGCCCCGATGCTGGCGCTCTCGCTTAGCTTTGACCACCGGATGATCGACGGGGCGACAGCGCAAAAAGCGCTCAACCATATCAAACGGCTGTTGAGTGACCCGGAATTATTACTAATGGAGGCGTAAAACGATGGTAGTTGGCGATTTTGCAATTGAAACGGAAACGCTTGTCGTCGGCGCCGGTCCTGGCGGGTATGTCGCCGCCATCCGCGCCGCGCAGCTCGGACAAAAAGTGACGATTGTGGAAAAGGGCAATTTAGGCGGCGTCTGCTTAAATGTTGGCTGCATCCCGTCAAAGGCGCTGATCTCCGCAAGCCATCGCTATGAGCAGGCGAAGCATTCCGAAGAAATGGGCATTAAGGCGGAGAACGTCACCATCGATTTTGCCAAAGTGCAAGAATGGAAAGCAAGCGTCGTGAAAAAATTAACGGGCGGCGTCGAAGGGCTGTTAAAAGGAAACAAAGTAGAGATCGTCAAAGGGGAAGCGTATTTTGTCGACGCCAATACGGTGCGTGTCGTCAACGGCGACAGCGCGCAGACGTATACGTTCAAAAACGCGATTATCGCCACCGGCTCGCGCCCGATTGAGCTGCCGAACTTCAAGTTTTCCAACCGCATTCTTGACTCGACGGGAGCTCTCAACCTTGGGGAAGTGCCGAAATCGCTCGTGGTCATCGGCGGCGGCTATATTGGCATCGAACTCGGTACGGCTTACGCCAACTTTGGGACGAAAGTGACCATTTTAGAAGGAGCCGGCGAAATTTTGTCCGGTTTTGAGAAGCAAATGGCTGCCATCATCAAGAAGCGCCTGAAGAAAAAAGGCGTTGAAGTCGTGACGAACGCATTGGCGAAAGGGGCCGAAGAACGCGAAGACGGCGTCACGGTCACGTATGAGGCGAATGGTGAAACGAAAACGATTGACGCCGACTATGTGTTGGTGACGGTCGGCCGCCGACCGAATACAGATGAACTTGGTCTTGAACAAATCGGCATCAAAATGACGAACCGCGGCTTGATTGAAGTGGACCAACAATGCCGGACAAGCGTGCCGAACATTTTTGCGATCGGCGACATCGTTCCAGGCCCGGCGCTTGCTCATAAAGCGTCGTATGAAGGGAAAGTGGCGGCGGAAGCCATCGCCGGCCATCCGTCGGTAGTGGATTACATCGCCATTCCGGCTGTGGTCTTCTCCGATCCGGAATGCGCGTCGGTCGGCTATTTTGAGCAGCAGGCGAAAGACGAGGGCATTGACGTCATTGCCGCGAAATTCCCGTTTGCTGCCAACGGCCGCGCCTTGGCGCTGAACGATACGGACGGCTTCTTGAAGCTCGTTGTCCGCAAAGAGGACGGCGTCGTCATTGGTGCGCAAATCATCGGTCCAAATGCTTCTGACATGATCGCCGAGCTTGGGCTCGCCATTGAAGCCGGCATGACGGCGGAAGACATCGCTTTGACGATCCATGCCCATCCGACGCTTGGCGAAATCGCCATGGAAGCGGCGGAAGTGGCGCTTGGCACACCGATTCATATCATTACGAAGTAACTGTGAAACGACCGGGCTTGGCCCGGTCGTTTTTCTTATCATGCGGGAATGGCGCATTTCTTGTCCTGTTTTTCATACTATTTTCCGCTTTCGTTTCATATCGTTATGGTAAAGAAAAGCGGGAGATGGAAATGATGAAAGCGTATGTCGCCTTTTTGCTGCAAATGATGATTTGGAGCAGTTTTTCCTTGATCGAGTGGCTGTCGGGGCGGGACCGGCCGTTTTTCCGCGGCTTGATGTTGTGCGTCTTCATGTACATAGCGTTTTTACTGGCGCGCCAGCTCGGCTTGGCGACGCGCAAAGCGCTCCTTACAACAGCTGCCACGGCGGCGGTGTATTTTACCGGCCAGCATTTCATATGGCAATATATTCCATGATCTGCCCCTTGGGTGCGGAAGCGGCGCGGTTCGGCGAACAAAAAACAGCGGTCCCATGCCGCTGTTTACGCGCGGCCGAACGACATCGTCCGGCCGCTGAATAAACGCAGTTCGCCGCCAAGCGTTTTGGCCATCCATTTGCTGAATTCGTTTGCTTTTCCTTTGTCCCCGTGCGTTGCTCCCGGCGCCAATGCCAGCTCAATCCTTGTTTCTTCTCCGGTTGTCCGCACGGCAATGGCCATCCCTTTGTATAAGCGGCCGTCGCCTTGCAAATAAAGAACGTGGTCGCGTTCATGCACCGTGTATGGAAAGGCTGCCTGCTCGTACGCCCATCCAAGCTACTCCACCGTTTTGCGCAGCGCGGCTCGGTAACGTTCGAGCAACTGTTTGATTTCCTCGATGCTGATCGATTTTCCCCTCCCCGGCAGCTTTAGGCTTGCATTCAACGCCCTTCTCTCCTTTCGCCATCTTTTTGTCTCTCTCGTCTTCTTTGTACCATGTTTTTCCGGACTGCGGTGAAAAAGTTTGGTGTCATAAAAGAGCCGTCATAATCCTAAATGTGACATACAAATTTAGATTTACAATCTAAATATGATATATTATTATAAAACCAACAACAACATTTATCATCATAAAGGGGGTTTGGGGATGGGCACGATCGTATGCCAAACGTGTGAAGCGACAATTGCGTATTTTGAAGATGAAAAAGTGACAACGCTTTACGGGAAATGCGATTGCTGCGGTCATGACCGCGAGGACGGAGAAGAAAAAGAATAAGGCGGGCAAACAAACGGGGGAAGGAACGGATAGGCGCGCATGTGGGGCAAAGCACATGCGCGCCGTTGATTTTGGCCCAAAAAAACAAGCCGGGAAAACCGGCTTGTGCATTCAACGAATCGGCTTATATTCTTTGATGACGCGCAACGTCTGCAGCGTATCGTCCTCAGGGCCTTGCACCGGCAGGCCGGCGGTCAAGTTTGTCTCGATATACTTCAAATTTTCCTCCGTAATGATTTCACCGGGAATAAAAATCGGGATGCCCGGCGGATACACCATCACAAATTCCGCGATGATCCGTCCGGCTGACTCGTGAAACGGCACGACTTCTGTTTCTGCATAAAAGGCGTCGCGCGGCGTCAAGGCTAAGGCCGGGATATCCGGAAGCAGCACTTTCGGTTTGACTCCTTTTTCCGCCTGATGGCTGAACTCGTCCGACAGGCGGCGGAGGGCCGAAACGAGCAGCCCGGCTTCCCGCTCGCTGTCGCCTGGAGTGATGATGCACAAAATGTTATACAAATCCGAAAGCTCCACTTCGATGTTATACGTTTCGCGGAGCCATTGTTCGACATCATGGCCGGTCAAGCCGAGCTCCTTGACAGAGATGATCAGCTTCGTTGGATCGTAGTCGTACGTCGCTTCCGTGCCTAAAATTTCTTCACCGACGCAGTACAAATATGGAATTTCGTTGATTTGCCGCCGTGTCCATTCCGCGAGGCGGATCGCCTTGTCAATGAGCTCCCGCCCTTTCGTCGCCAGCTGTTTGCGGGCGACATCGAGCGAAGCGAGCAACAAATACGACGTCGACGTCGTCGTCAACATGCTTAAGATCGCTTGCACGTGCTTCGCGGAGACGAGCCCTTCGCGCACATTTAAAATCGAGCTTTGCGTCAGCGATCCGCCGAGCTTATGGACGCTTGTCGCCGCCATATCGGCCCCGGCTTGCATCGCGGAGAGCGGCAAGTCCTCATGAAAATGAATGTGCACGCCGTGCGCTTCGTCGACAAGCACCGGAACGTTGTACGAGTGGGCGATCTCGACGATTTTTTTCAAATCGCCGGCAATGCCAAAATACGTCGGGTTGATGACGAGCACCCCTTTGGCATCCGGGTGTTGGTGGAGCGCTTTTTCCACTGCCTGTGGCGTAATGCCGTGGG
>NZ_JAFWFM010000231.1:0-2842 GCF_017515625.1 Geobacillus sp. | reverse complement strand
CGCCGTTTTTTCTCTGGGCAGCTTCCTCTCGATTGGAAATCCGGGATGGCCGCTGCTTTGTTTGAGTATGCCCAAATTTATGGAAGGCGTATGTATAATTTTGGATAATCAACACTCGTGTTCAAACGAATATTTCCAATCTGGCCGGCGTGCCGTCGATCGTGTTTGGCCTGCTGGGGCTTACGGTTTTTGTCCGTGAGCTTGGACTTGGGCGCAGTGTCTTGGCGGCCGGGTTGACGATGAGCTTGCTCATTCTTCCAGTGATCGTCGTCGCGGCCCAAGAGGCGATTCGTGCGGTTCCCCAGCAGCTGCGGGAAGCGTCGTATGCCATGGGGGCGACGAAATGGCAAACGATTTGTCGGGTGGTGTTGCCGGCGGCGCTGCCGGGAATGCTGACGGGGGCCATTTTGGCGTTTTCCCGCGCTATTGGGGAGACAGCTCCGCTTGTGGTGCTCGGCATCCCGACGTTTATCGCCTACCTGCCGGGCAGCGTACTTGATACGTTTACCGCTATGCCGTTGCAAATTTACAACTGGACAGGGCGGCCGCAAGAGGAGTTTCAGCATGTAGCGGCTGCCGGGATTATCGTCCTGCTCGTCTTTTTAATTTTGATGAATTCGGTCGCGGTATTGATTCGCAACAAGTTTCAAAAGCGGTTTTAACGCAAAAATTTCGGGGAAGAGCGAAAGGAGACCAATCAGATGATGGCAACAAACACAAAGAAAACAAAACTCTCACCGTTGGTCGAATCGTCTGCGGCAACGCCGGCGGTCGAAGATGTTGCAACAAAAGGCGTTGTGTACGAGACAACAGATTTAAACTTATGGTATGGTGAACATCATGCGCTGAAGCACATTCATTTAACAATTTATGAAAATGAGGTGACGGCAATTATCGGGCCGTCAGGATGTGGAAAATCGACCTATATTAAAACGTTGAACCGAATGGTCGAGCTCGTGCCGAACGTCCGCATTGCCGGCCAGCTCGTCTACCGCGGGCGCAACATTTTTGACCCTTCCTATCCGGTTGAACAATTGCGGACACAAGTCGGCATGGTGTTTCAAAAGCCGAACCCGTTCCCGAAATCGATTTACGACAATATTGCGTACGGTCCTCGCATTCATGGCATCCGCAATAAAAAAGTGCTCGACGAAATTGTCGAAAAAAGTTTGCGAGGGGCGGCGCTTTGGGATGAGGTAAAAGATCGGCTGCACGATCATGCCTACGGGTTATCAGGCGGACAGCAGCAGCGATTGTGCATCGCCCGCTGTTTGGCGATTGAGCCGGACGTTATTTTAATGGATGAACCGACGTCTGCGCTCGATCCGATTTCCACGTTGAAAATCGAGGAACTTATTCAAGAATTGAAAAAACAATACAGCATCATTATTGTGACCCATAACATGCAGCAAGCGGCCCGCATTTCGGACAAAACAGCGTTTTTCTTGAACGGAGAAGTGATTGAATACGCAGAGACGAACAAGCTGTTTTCCAATCCGGCCGACCAGCGTACAGAAGACTACATTACCGGTCGTTTCGGATAAAAAACAAGGGAGGAAAGCCTGAAATGCGTGAAACGTTTGCTGATGACTTGCGAGCGCTGCACAACAAGCTGGTTGAGATGGGGCGGTTAACAGAAGTGGCATTGCAACAGGCGATTGACGCGTTTCAAACACAAAACAAACATTTGGCGATGGCCGTCATTGATGGAGACGGCTCGATTGACAAGCTCGAAGAAGAAGTGAACGACTTTGCGTTGTGGCTCATTGCGAAACAGCAGCCGGTCGCGACCGACTTGCGCCGCATCATCGCCGCGATCAAAATCGCGGGCGATATCGAGCGGATCGCCGATTTGGCCGTTAATGTCGCCAAGGCGTGCATCCGCATCGGCGGCGAGCCGTTCGTCATCGACATCCGCTCGCTAGTGTCGATGCACCAATTGGCGGCAGACATGGTATCGGCGGCTATGACGGCGTACGATCGGGAAGATGCATCGCTGGCTGCACAAATTGCCGATATGGATCGTCAGGTTGACGAGCGGTACGGGGAGATGATGAGAGCGCTGCTTGAGATGGAGAAAACAGATAAAGAGGCGCTGGCGCAAATGAACGTGCTGGCTCTCGTCGCCCGGTATATTGAACGGACGGCGGATCATGCGACCAATATCGCCGAGCATCTCCTTTATCTCGTCAAAGGGAAGCATTATGATTTGAATGATTGATGCAAATACAAAGAAGGAGGCAGTCTTTTCATCATTTGCCTCCTTCTTTCCGTTATGGTTTAGCAATCAAGCGGCTGATCGCCGCATAATCCATATCGCTTCGCACGTTATAGGCGCCGGGGCGGATCGAGCGCGTCAGCCCGTGCTGTTGCAAATACTCGCGAAACGTGCGAGCGCTTTGAATAATGCCGGCATCCTCAAGCTCTTTGGCGAACGTTTCCGGAGTGTCGCCTTTTTGGATGACAAGGCGGTATATGTATACTGTTTTCGCCGGTTGCGCAGCCGGCTGTTCAGCCGACGTTTGCCGGCCGCGGCGAAGTTGATCGTATTCGCTTTTCGCAATGGCAACAAGCCCGCGTTGTTCGAGAAACGCTTGCACTTCCGCTTCCGTCGGCGCATCGGGGGCGGAATGATAATACGAGACGCCGATGAATGATGTGGCAACAAGCAGGCCGAGAGCAAAGGCGCGCATCGTCCGTTTCTTCATCGCAGCAATCTCCTCACGATCCGCTCGACCTCGGCAACCGTCAAACCGGTCTCTTGCGCAATCTCTTCGAGCGGAAATCCTTGTTTATGCAAAAAGAAGATGCGCCGCTCGGTGTCGGAAAAAGGACCGCGGCG
>NZ_JAFWFM010000230.1:0-14695 GCF_017515625.1 Geobacillus sp. | reverse complement strand
AGATGATGGCTGTCACATCCTCGACGACGCCGTCAATCGTTGAAAACTCGTGCAGTACACCGTCGATTTGCACCGATGTCACAGCCGCACCAGGGAGTGAAGACAATAGGATACGACGTAAGGAGTTCCCTAAAGTTGTACCATATCCACACTCAAGCGGTTCGACGACGAATTTGCCGTATTTGGCATCTTCGCTCAGTTCGACCGTTTCAATTTTCGGCTTTTCAATTTCAATCATCGATTATTATACCCTCCTTCAAAACGTCGAGACCCCGACCAAACGGTACACGCCTAACAACATTCCCCCATGAATCTCTCTTTACGCTTGCCTGCCATGGTCTTTATCATATCCCATTATTGACAATGGTTCAAATTCTATACAGGGGCGTTACACGCGGCGACGTTTTGGCGGACGGCATCCATTGTGCGGGATTGGAGTGACGTCTTTGATCGCCGTAATTTCCAATCCGGCTGCCTGCAACGCCCGGATCGCTGCCTCACGGCCAGCCCCCGGACCTTTGACGTTCACTTCGACCGTTTTCATGCCGTGTTCCATCGACGCTTTCGCTGCCGCTTCGGCTGCCATTTGCGCCGCAAACGGCGTCGATTTACGCGAGCCTTTGAATCCGAGCGAACCGGCGCTCGCCCAGGCGATGGCGTTGCCATGAACGTCCGTAATCGTCACGATCGTGTTGTTGAAAGTCGAACGGATATGAGCGATGCCAGTGTCAATATTTTTTCTCACCCGGCGTTTGCGAGTGTTTGTTCTGCGTGCCATTCGTCAAATGACCTCCTTTGCGTGATTATTTTTTCTTATTCGCTACCGTACGGCGCGGACCTTTGCGCGTGCGGGCATTGTTTTTCGTGTTTTGGCCGCGAACCGGCAATCCGCGGCGATGGCGGAGTCCGCGATAGCAACCGATTTCCATCAGCCGTTTAATGTTTAACGATACTTCGCGGCGCAAATCCCCTTCCACTTTTAAGCGGCCAACGATTTCGCGAATGCGGCCAAGCTCTTCTTCCGTTAAGTCACGGACGCGCGTGTCTTCCGATACTCCTGCTTCTTTTAAGATTTTTTGCGCCGTTGGTTTGCCGATCCCGTAAATGTATGTCAACGAAATGACTACGCGCTTGTCGCGCGGAATGTCAACACCTGCAATACGTGCCATCGTAGTACACCTCCTTGGAAATTACCCTTGACGTTGTTTGTGTTTTGGGTTTTCACAAATGACCATGACTTTTCCGCGTCTGCGAATAACTTTGCATTTTTCGCAAATCGGTTTGACAGATGGTCTCACTTTCATGTTGTTTACCTCCTTATTAAACGGAGTGCAATCTTTTATTTATACCGATACGTGATTCGTCCACGCGTCAAATCATAGGGCGACAATTCCACCGTCACTCGGTCGCCGGGCAAAATGCGGATGAAGTGCATGCGGATTTTGCCGGACACATGGGCCAATACCGTATGCCCATTTTCTAATTCTACACGAAACATCGCATTTGGCAATGTTTCAATGACGGTGCCTTCTACTTCAATGACATCGTCTTTTGCCATCGAGCGGCTCCCCCTCCTTCGAATGAGTAACATTGTGTTACGCAAAACCGGACGGACATAAGGCGGCGCAATTGTCCACGGTGAACGGGAAGGTCGGTAAGCGGCCGCCTTGATCGCGGAATCGACAAAATAGCTTTAGACAACTGCAAACGTTGAAAACGGTTCGCCGATCTGCCCGAGCGCCTTGAGGCGGCTCTGCCTCGATCCGTTCACGTTAAAATTTCATAGCCATTTTCCGTAATCACAATCGTATGTTCGAAATGGGCACACCGTTTTCCGTCCGCCGTCACGACGGTCCAGTCATCAGCCAACGTTTTGACATGGCGGCTGCCCGCATTGACCATCGGTTCGATGCATAGCGTCATCCCCGGACGCAAAATCGGCCCTTTATTCGGCGGCCCATAATGTGGGACTTGCGGGTCTTCATGTAAGTGTTGACCAATTCCATGCCCCACATACTCGCGAACGACGGAAAAATGGTGCGCTTCAACATACGTTTGAATCGCATGAGAAATGTTCGTCAAACGAGCGCCTGGCTTCGCCTCGGCGAGTCCGACATACAACGATTGTTCTGTTACGTCGAGCAGCCGCTTCGTCTCCGCATCGATCTCCCCAACGGGATACGTCCAGGCGGAGTCGGCGTGATACCCTTCATACTGGGCGCCCACATCGATCGTAATAATGTCGCCCTCGCATAACACACGGTCGCCGGGAATGCCGTGCACAAGCTCCTCATTGACTGAAGCGCAAATGCTTCCCGGGAACCCTTGGTATCCTTTAAACGATGGAACGGCGCCATGGGAACGAATCACTTCCTCCGCGATGGCATCCAGTTCCTTTGTCGTGACCCCGGGGCGAATATGGTTTTTCAACTCTTCCAACGTAGCGGAAACAATTTTTCCAGCCTCGCGCATGAGGGTGATTTCGTGCGCGGTTTTGCAAATGATCATCGAGCAAGTCCCCCGAGCAATTCACGAATATCGGCAAACACCTTTTCCATGTCCTGTTCGCCGTTAATGTTGCGCAAATAGCCTTTTTGTTCGTAAAAGTCAACGAGCGGCTTCATTTGTTTCATATTCACTTCGAGCCGGTTCGCCACTGTCGCTTCGTTATCATCGGCGCGCTGGTACAATTCCCCCCCGCACTTATCGCAAACACCCGGTTTCGCCGGCGGATGAAAAACAAGATGGTACGTCGCTCCGCAGTTGCGGCAAATCCGTCTGCCGGTCAAGCGCTCCATTAAAACGTCTTGGCGGACATCGATATGGATGACATAGTCAAGTTTGCGGCCAATGTCGGCCAACATCGTTTCCAGCGCCTCCGCTTGAGCGACCGTGCGCGGGAATCCATCGAGCAAAAAACCGTTTTGGCAATCGTCTTTGCTCAGCCGTTCACGGACAATGCCGATCGTCACTTCATCCGGAACAAGGTCGCCGCGGTCCATATATTGCTTCGCTTGAAGCCCTAGCGGCGTTCCTTCCTTCATCGCCGCCCGAAACATATCGCCCGTTGAAATGTGCGGAATACCGTAAGCCGCTACGATTTTCTCGGCCTGCGTGCCTTTGCCGGCACCCGGCAGCCCCATCAGCACTAAATTCATCCTAACTCCCCCTATCGGCAAGGGACGCCCGCTCTTGCCTTCTTTATTTGATGAATCCACGGTAATGGCGTTTCACCAGCTGGCTCTCAAGCTGTTTCATTGTCTCCAGCGCCACGCCGACGACAATGAGCAAGCTCGTACCGCCAATTTTCGCAGAAGGTGGCAAGTTCGCAACGTTCACGAAGAACACCGGCAGCACGGCAATGACCGCTAAAAAGACAGAGCCGACGAGCGTCAGCCGGTACAAAATTCTCGTTACATACTCTTGTGTATTCTTTCCAGGACGGATGCCTGGAATGTAGCCGCCTTGCTTCTTCAAATTCTCCGCCATTTGCTCCGGGTTGACTTGGACGAACGCATAAAAGTACGTAAACGCGATAATAAGCACGACGTAAATCGTCATGCCAATCGGATGGGTATAATCAAACGTTCGGCGAATCCACAATGTTACATCATTCGTGCCAAAAAACGATGCAATGGTCGGTGGTGCAATCAAAAACGATACAGCAAAAATGACCGGAATGACTCCCGCTGGGTTCACTTTGAGCGGCAAATGAGTCGAGTGGCCGCCCACCGAGCTTCGGCCCTCAAGCCGCTTTGCGTATTGAATCGGAATTTTCCGGAACGCCTGCTGGATGTAAATGACACCAACAATGACGGCAACGATCGCCAACGCCACAAGCAGGAGCCGGACGATGCGCAAAAACACATCTTCCCCGACATTTTCAAACTGTTGGGCGTAAATTTGGTTCAAGACCGTCGGAATGCCTGAGACAATCCCGGCGAAAATAATGATCGAAATGCCATTGCCCACGCCTTTCGCGGTGATCTGTTCGCCGAGCCACATTAAAAATGCGGTGCCGGCGGTCAAGACAACCGCGATCAACAAATACGTGCCGATGCCCGGATTTCGAATGAGCATCCCGCCGGCTAAATTGTTGAAGCCGTACGACATGCCAAGCGCTTGGATAAACCCGAGTACGACCGTGAAATAGCGGGTAAACTGAGCTAATTTACGCCGGCCAACCTCGCCTTGCTTCGACCACTCCGTAAATTTGGGAACAACGTCCATTTGCAGCAGCTGGACGATAATCGACGCGGTGATGTAGGGCATAACCCCCATGGCAAAAATTGAAAAATTTTGCAGCGCCCCGCCGCCAAAAATGTTCAGGACGCCGAACGAATTTAATTCATCTTGCAGCTTGAGCACATCGGTGTTCACGCTCGGAACCGGGATGAACGTTCCGATGCGGAACACGATCAGCATAAGAAGAGTGAAAATGATTTTGTTTCGAATATCACTGACGCGCATAAAGTTGGAGATTGTCCGAAACATTAAATCACCTCAGTTTTACCGCCAGCCGCTTCAATGGCCTCTTTCGCCGATGCTGAGAATTTATGTGCTTTGACCGTCAGTTTTTTCTCGATTTGGCCTTTGCCTAAAATTTTCACACCCGATTTCAACTTGCTAATAACGCCCGTTTCAAGGAGCAATTCCGGCGTTACTTCCGTTCCGTCTTCAAAACGGTTCAGTTTTTCCAAGTTCACAACTGCATATTCTTTCCGGTTGATGTTCGTGAAGCCGCGCTTCGGCAAACGGCGGAACAACGGTGTTTGACCGCCCTCAAAACCGAGGCGAACCCCCCCACCCGAGCGGGCATTTTGACCTTTTTGACCACGTCCGGACGTTTTGCCGTTGCCTGACCCGATCCCGCGGCCGACACGAACCGCTTTCTTCCGGGAACCCGGCGCTGGTTGCAATTCATGAAGTTTCATGGCGAAGCACCTCCTTACGATTATTCCTCAATTTCTTTCACTTTGACCAGATGAGCGACTTTGTTGATCATCCCGCGGATGGCAGGATTGTCGTTATGGACGACCGTTTGATGCATTTTCCGCAAGCCGAGCGTTCTGACGGTAATGCGCTGATCTTCCGGACGGCCAATCACGCTGCGCGTGAGGGTAATCGCCAGTTTTTTTGCCATGATCGTTCCCTCCTTATCCTAACAGTTCCTCGACTGTTTTGCCGCGCAATTTTGCTACGTCTTCGGCGCGTTTTAATTGTTTCAACCCATCGAACGTGGCGCGCACCATGTTGATTGGTGTGTTCGAGCCGATTGATTTTGACAAAATGTCGCTGATGCCCGCCAGCTCTAATACGGCACGGGCCGGACCGCCGGCGATAACCCCGGTACCTTCAGAGGCCGGTTTTAAAATGATTTCCCCAGCGCCGAAGTGGCCGATGACTTCATGCGGAATCGTTGTGCCGACGATCGGCACTTCAATTAAGTTTTTCTTCGCATCTTCAATGGCTTTGCGGATCGCTTCCGGAACTTCTTGCGCTTTCCCGGTGCCAAATCCGACGTGGCCGTTTTTATCGCCGACGACGACGAGAGCTGAAAAGCGCAGGCGACGTCCGCCTTTCACGACTTTTGCTACACGGTTGACCGCGACTACACGCTCTTCGAGTTCGAGTTTATTTGGATTGATACGACGCATCGTTGTCCCTCCTTTGTAATTAGAATTCCAGACCGGCTTCGCGGGCGGCATCCGCTAGTGCTTTCACCCGGCCATGGTACGAATATCCGCCGCGATCGAAGACGACTTGTTTGATGCCTTTTTCCAACGCCCGTTTGGCGACAAGTTCGCCGACTTTTTTCGCCGCCTCAATGTTGTTCGTCGAATCTAAGCCGAACTCTTTATCCAATGTCGACGCGCTGACAATCGTTGCTGATTTTGTATCATCAATAATTTGTGCATAAATATGTTTGTTTGAACGGAACACGCTCAACCGCGGACGTTCAGTCGTGCCGAAGATTTTTTTCCGGATGCGCGCGTGTCTTTTTTTGCGGACCGCGTTTCGGTCAACTTTTGTAATCATCGAGTGTCACTCCTTTCGCTTCGCTATGCCGCGTTATTTACCAGTTTTGCCTTCCTTCAGGCGCACCAATTCGCCTTCGTAGCGAATGCCTTTGCCTTTATACGGCTCCGGCGGGCGTACAGCACGAATGTTGGCTGCCAATTCGCCGACGCGTTGTTTGTCTGCCCCTTTGACGATAATTTTCGTTTGGGACGGAACTTCGATTTCGAGCCCTTCCTCTGGCTCAATTTCTACCGGATGGGAGTAACCGACGCTCAACACAAGCTTTTTCCCTTGTTTGGACGCCCGGTACCCGACACCAACGAGTTCGAGCGCTTTTTCATACCCTTTCGAAACGCCTTCGACCATGTTGGCGAGCAAGCTGCGCGTCGTGCCGTGGAGCGCGCGGTGATGTTTTTCATCGCTTGGGCGCGTAACGGTGATCACATTGCCCTCAACGGTGATCGTCATATCCGGATGGAACGTGCGGGTTAATTCCCCTTTCGGCCCTTTGACCGTAACGGTATTGCCGTTCACAGTAACGGTGACACCGGCAGGAATTTCAATTGGTTTTTTGCCGACACGTGACATGTCAAACACACCTCCATTCTTGAGCAAATAAATTACCAAACGTAGGCGATTACTTCGCCGCCCGTGCCTTTTTGCCGTGCTTCTTTGTCCGTTAAGACGCCTTGCGATGTCGAAAGAATCGCGATGCCTAAGCCGTTTAAGACGCGCGGCACTTCATGAGCCTTGACGTATACGCGCAAACCGGGTTTGCTGATGCGTTTCAGCCCTGTAATGACGCGTTCATTGTTCGGGCCGTACTTCAAGAAGATGCGGAGAATGCCTTGTTTGTTGTCTTCGATATATTCATAATCACGAATAAACCCTTCGCGCTTTAAAATTTCGGCGATTTCCCGCTTGATTTTCGAAGCCGGGACTTCGAGTTTTTCGTGACGAACCATATTCGCATTCCGAATGCGGGTCAGCATATCAGCAATTGGATCTGTCATCACCATTTTGTTTTACCTCCTTCCCAATCAATGGGTTGATTACCAGCTGGCTTTTTTGATGCCAGGAAGTTGACCTTTATATGCGAGTTCACGGAAACAAATACGGCAAAGTTTAAACTTGCGGTAAACCGAATGCGGGCGGCCGCAGCGCTCGCAGCGGGTATACGCTCTTACTTTAAACTTCGGCGTCCGTTTTTGTTTCGCGATCATCGATTTTTTAGCCACGATTTCGCCTCCCTTTCCTTATGGGATCATTATTTTTGGAATGGCATGCCCAGCAACGCCAGCAGTTCACGCGCTTCTTCGTCCGTGTTGGCCGTTGTGACGATCACGATATCCATGCCGCGCACTTTGTTCACTTTATCGTAGTCAATCTCCGGGAAAATGAGCTGCTCTTTAATGCCGAGCGTATAGTTGCCGCGGCCATCGAACGCTTTTTTCGATACCCCGCGGAAGTCGCGCACGCGCGGGAGCGAGACCGAGATCAACTTATCAAGAAATTCATACATCCGTTCACCGCGCAACGTTACTTTTGCACCGATCGGCATCCCTTGGCGGAGACGGAAGCCCGCAATCGATTTTTTCGCGCGCGTCACAACCGGACGCTGGCCGGCGATCAACGTCAGCTCTTCAACGGCGCTGTCTAATGCTTTCGGGTTTTGCACCGCGTCGCCGACACCCATGTTGATGACGATTTTTTCGATTTTCGGCACTTGCATGATCGATTTATAGTTGAACTTGCTCATCAGAGCAGGAACGACTTCTTTTACATACTTCTCTTTTAGGCGGTTCATAAAGGTACCTCCTTTCCTGCGTCACGATTATTTATCTAAAATCTCTCCGGATTTTTTCGCGTAGCGCACTTTTTTACCGTCGACAATTTTGTAGCCGATGCGCGTCGGTTCGCCTGTTTTCGGATCTAACGGCATCACTTTCGACACATGGATCGGCGCCTCTTTTTCGATGATGCCGCCTTGCGGATTCGCTTGCGACGGTTTCGCATGCTTTTTCACAATGTTGACGCCCTCAACGATGACGCGGTTTTTCTTCGGAAACGCCGCCAGGATGACGCCTTGTTTGCCTTTGTCTTTACCGGAGATTACTTGCACTTTGTCACCTTTTTTTACATGCATCGCATTCGCACCTCCTTGAAACGTGCTTCCGTCCCATTAGATAACTTCCGGGGCTAACGAAATGATTTTCATGAAATCTTTGTCGCGCAGTTCGCGGGCAACCGGCCCAAAAATACGCGTGCCGCGCGGGCTTTTGTCATCACGGATGATGACGCAGGCGTTCTCGTCAAAACGGATATATGAACCGTCCGGACGGCGCACCCCGCGTTTTGTGCGGACGACCACCGCTTTTACGACTTGACCTTTTTTAACAACGCCACCTGGCGTCGCATCTTTAACCGTAGCGACAACAACATCGCCGATGTTCGCATAGCGGCGGCCCGAGCCTCCGAGCACTTTAATGACAAGCACTTCGCGTGCGCCAGAGTTATCAGCTACTTTTAAGCGAGATTCTTGTTGAATCATCGACGAAACCTCCTTTCGGACTTATCTCCCCGAACTGGAATGAAATGATTACAGAACAACTGCTTTTTCAACGATCTCGACGAGGCGGAATCGTTTCGTTGCCGACAGCGGGCGAGTTTCCATGATTTTGACGATGTCGCCCACTTTCGCTTCGTTATGTTCGTCATGCGCTTTATATTTTTTCGAATATTTCACGCGCTTGCCGTATAACGGATGTTTTTTGTACGTTTCAACCAAAACGGTAATCGTTTTGTCCATTTTGTCTGATACGACCCGTCCGACGTACACTTTTCGTTGATTGCGTTCGCTCATTCCGCAAACCTCCTCTCAAACATTATTTATTGGCAGCGAGCTCACGTTCACGAATGATCGTTTTCATACGGGCGATGTCTTTGCGCACTTGGCGGATGCGCGCCGTGTTTTCGAGTTGGCCCGTCGCCAGCTGGAAGCGAAGGTTGAACAACTCTTCCTTCAACGCTTTAATTTTTTGTTCGATTTCGGCAGTGGTTAACTCACGGATTTCTTTCGCTTTCATTACGCCTCACCACCAGTTTCTTCACGTTTTACGAATTTGCATTTGATCGGAAGTTTGTGAGAAGCCAAACGCAACGCTTCACGTGCCACTTCCTCGGAAACACCGCCCACTTCAAACATCACTTTGCCTGGTTTGACAACGGCAACCCAGCCTTCCGGAGCCCCTTTACCGGAACCCATCCGCACTTCAAGCGGTTTCGCTGTGTATGGCTTCGAAGGGAAAATGCGAATCCATACTTTTCCGCCCCGTCTCATGTAGCGGGTCATTGCCCGACGGGCGGCCTCAATTTGCCGGTTCGTAATCCAAGCCGATTCCAGCGCTTGCAGGCCGAATTCACCAAAATGAACTTCCGTACCGCCTTTGGCGCGGCCTTTCATCCGTCCGCGATGTTCACGGCGATATTTGACGCGTTTTGGCATTAACATGATTATTTTCCTCCTTCCTCAGCTTTTTTCTTTGTCGGAAGGACTTCCCCACGGTAAATCCATACTTTCACGCCGATTTTTCCGTACGTCGTATCGGCTTCTGCCGTCGCATAGTCAATGTCAGCGCGCAGCGTATGGAGTGGAACCGTCCCTTCGCTGTAATGTTCCGAACGTGCAATCTCTGCACCGCCTAAGCGGCCGGACACCATCGTTTTGATCCCTTTCGCCCCGGCGCGCATCGCCCGTTGAATCGCTTGTTTTTGCGCCCGGCGGAACGATACGCGGTTTTCAAGCTGGCGGGCAATATTTTTCGCAACAAGTTTCGCATCCAAATCCGGTTTTTTGATTTCAACGATGTTGATGTGAACGCGTTTGCCGGTCAATTGCGTGAGCGCTTTGCGGAGCGCTTCCACTTCCGAACCGCCTTTCCCGATGACCATGCCCGGTTTCGCCGTATGGATCGTCACGTTGACGCGGTTGGCGGCGCGTTCAATCTCTACGCGGGAAACGGCTGCGTCCTGCAAACGTTTGTTGATGTATTCACGGATTTTTAAGTCCTCATGCACGAGGTCTGCATAGTCTTTTTCCGCATACCATCTCGATTCCCAGTCACGAATGATGCCGATGCGCAGACCGATCGGATTGACCTTTTGACCCACGGATTATCCCTCCTTCTTTTCTGACACGACGATTGTAATATGGCTTGTGCGTTTATTAATGGCGCTTGCCCGGCCCATCGCACGCGGACGGAAACGTTTCAACGTTGGACCTTCATCAACGTACGCTTGGGAAATGACCAAGTTGTTGACGTCCATGTCATAGTTGTGTTCAGCGTTGGCAACAGCCGATTTCAACACTTTTTCAATGATCGGGGAAGCCGCTTTTGGCGTGTGGCGCAAAATCGCGAATGCTTCGCCCACTTCCTTCCCACGGATCAAGTCAATGACTAAGCGCGCTTTACGAGGAGCGATGCGAACGGTTCTCGCAACAGCTTTAGCTTGCATATCCAGAACCTCCTCTCATTACCGTTTTGTTTTCTTGTCATCGCCAGCATGGCCGCGGAACGTGCGCGTCGGCGCAAATTCACCCAATTTGTGCCCGACCATGTCTTCTGTGATGTATACCGGTACATGTTTGCGGCCGTCATATACGGCGATCGTATGGCCGACAAACTGCGGGAAGATCGTCGAACGGCGAGACCATGTTTTGATCACTTGTTTTTGCCCAGTTTCATTGAGCTTTTCGATTTTTTTCATCAAATGTTCATCGCAAAACGGACCTTTTTTCAAGCTGCGACCCATAAGTGAACCTCCCTTCTGAATTGCGCTCGTTCATTATTTCTTACGGCGGCGAATGATGAATTTATCCGATTTGTTTTTCTTTTTGCGCGTTTTGTATCCGAGCGTCGGTTTGCCCCACGGCGTCATCGGCGACTTGCGTCCGATCGGTGCTTTCCCTTCACCACCGCCGTGCGGATGATCAACTGGGTTCATAACCGAACCTCGAACAGTCGGACGGATGCCTAACCAGCGAGCGCGCCCTGCTTTCCCGATGTTGACAAGTTCATGTTGCTCGTTGCCGACTTCACCGACAGTAGCGCGGCATTTGCCCAAAATCATGCGCACTTCGCCCGAAGCGAGGCGAACGATGACATATTTGCCTTCTTTCCCGAGCACTTGCGCCGACGTTCCGGCTGCACGCACCAATTGCCCGCCGCGGCCCGGCTTCAATTCGATGTTGTGGACAAGCGTACCGACCGGGATGTTTTCAAGCGGCAATGCATTCCCGATTTTAATGTCCGCATCCGGACCCGACATGATTTCCATGCCGACTTTTAAGTTTTTCGGCGCGATGATGTACCGTTTTTCACCGTCTGCATAGTTGATGAGCGCGATGTTCGCCGAGCGGTTCGGATCGTACTCAATCGTAGCAACGCGTCCTGGAATTCCATCTTTGTCACGCTTAAAGTCGATGATCCGGTATTGACGCTTATGACCCCCGCCTTGATGGCGAACGGTAATTTTCCCTTGGTTGTTGCGGCCTGCTTTTTTCTTTAATGGAGCAAGCAGCGATTTTTCCGGCTGGTCTGTCGTGATCTCCGAGAAATCAAGCACCGTCATGCCGCGACGGCCGTTCGATGTCGGTTTGTATTTTTTAATCGCCATCGGAATGTCCCTCCTTCGCTTTTAGTCTTACACTTCAAACAGTTCGATTTCTTTGCTGTCTGGCGTCAGCGTAACGATCGCTTTGCGGCGGCGGTTCGTATAGCCGCTGTAGCGGCCGACGCGTTTAAATTTCCCTTTATAGTTCATGATGTTGACTTTCTCGACTTTGACGCCAAAAATTTTCTCGACCGCGTCTTTCACTTCCGTTTTGTTCGCTTTGACGTCGACCTCAAACGTATATTTCTTTTGCCCGATCAAATTCATTGTGTTTTCCGTGATGATGGGGCGCTTAATAATGTCGCGAGGGTCTTTCATTATGCAAGCACCTCCTCTACTTTCTCCACGGCCGCCTTCGTAATGACGAGCTTATCGTGGTTTAACACGTCAAGCACGTTGATGCCGTTGGCTGGAACGACTTTGACGCCCGGGATGTTGCGCGCCGACAAATATACATTCTCATTGAGTTCGTCGGTCACAATGAGTGCTTTCCGATCCACCGAGAGATTGTTTAAAATTTTGACCATTTCCTTCGTCTTCGGTGCTTCAAGCGACAATTGGTCCAGTACCACGATGTCGTTTTCGAGCACTTTTGAAGACAATGCCGATTTGATCGCTAAACGACGGACTTTTTTCGGCAATTTGTAGCTGTAGCTGCGCGGAACCGGACCAAAGACCGTGCCGCCGCCGCGCCATTGCGGAGCGCGAATCGAACCTTGGCGGGCGCGTCCTGTCCCTTTTTGACGCCACGGTTTGCGGCCGCCGCCGCTCACTTCCGCGCGGTTTTTCGTTTTGTGCGTTCCTTGGCGCATCGAGGCGCGCTGCATAATGACAGCTTCGAACAATACGTGTTTATTCGGTTCAATCCCAAAAACGGCATCGTTCAGCTCGATTTCTCCGACTGTCTGCCCGTTTTGGTTATATAATGCTACTTTTGGCATTACGTAGTTCCTCCTTTCTCGGCCAAATGTTATTTCGCCTTCGCTTTCGCTTTAACGGCGCTTTTTACGATCACTAATCCTTTTCTCGGGCCCGGTACGTTCCCTTTGATGAGCAACAAGTTGCGTTCCGGATCGACCTTGACAATTTTCAAGTTTTGAATCGTCACACGCTCGCCGCCCATGCGTCCCGGCAAGTTTTTCGTTTTGAATACGCGGTTTGGCGCGATGGCACCCATCGAACCCGGGCGACGATGATAGCGAGAACCGTGAGCCATTGGCCCGCGCGACTGGCCGTGGCGCTTAATGGCCCCTTGGAACCCTTTCCCTTTGGAAATGCCTGTGACATCGACGATGTCGCCTTCGCTGAAAATGTCTACTTTTACTTCTTGGCCAACTTCATACTCATTGATGTTGGCGCCGCGAATTTCACGAATGAAGCGCTTAGGTGCCGTGTTTGCTTTGGCAGCATGGCCAATTTGCGGTTTGTTGGCGCGTTTTTCGCTAATATCTTCAAACCCTAATTGGATCGCTTCATAACCGTCGTTTTCGATCGTTTTCTTTTGCAACACGACGTTTGGCGTTGCATGGATGACAGTAACCGGAATCAAATCGCCATTTTCCGCAAATATTTGCGTCATACCGATTTTTCTGCCTAAGATTCCCTTCGTCATTCGTCACACCTCCTAATCGATTAAAGTTTAATTTCAATATCAACGCCCGACGGCAAATCCAGCCGCATCAACGAATCAACCGTTTGCGGAGTCGGATTGATAATGTCAATTAAACGTTTGTGTGTCCGCATTTCGAATTGTTCACGAGAGTCTTTGTACTTGTGAACGGCACGCAAAATCGTATAGACCGTTCTTTCCGTCGGCAGCGGGATCGGCCCCGACACTTTCGCCCCAGAACGTTTTGCCGTTTCGACGATTTTCTCTGCCGATTGATCTAAAATTCGATGATCATAAGCCTTTAAACGAATACGGATTTTTTCTTTTGCCATTTTGGTTTCCCTCCTTCTTCGCCTATTTTGAAAATAGACTTCTCCATGGAAATTTCCTGCACACCGCCGTGGCAAAGCGGCCGGGTGTGTCAGCAACCTTCCACTTCATCGCAGTCAAAGACCAACATTTGATATTATACTCGTATGTAAGCGAGATTGCAAGTGATTTCTTCGCTTTTCCCACACTTCCTCATTATACATAGCGGCCGCCTCATTTTCAACAAGACACCCAAACGGTGAAGTTTGGCAAAGCCGCGTCAAAGATTGAAAGAACGGTGATGAATAGGATTCTCTGGCAGCCAGGATAAAGAAAAAAGGATGTCCAATCGTTGGACATCCTTTTTTCTTGATTACTCGATGATTTCCGATACGGAACCAGCGCCAACTGTACGGCCGCCTTCACGGATCGAGAATTTCGTTCCTTCCTCGATCGCGATCGGTGCGATCAGCTCAACCGTCATCTCAACGTTGTCGCCAGGCATAACCATTTCAACGCCTTCCGGAAGCGTGATGATGCCTGTTACGTCCGTTGTGCGGAAGTAGAATTGCGGACGATAGTTCGAGAAGAACGGAGTATGGCGTCCGCCTTCCTCTTTCGTCAGAACGTAAACTTGTGCTTTAAATTTCGTATGCGGCGTGATTGAGCCCGGTTTTGCCAATACTTGGCCGCGCTCAACTTCGTCGCGCGATACACCGCGGAGAAGCGCACCGATGTTGTCTCCAGCTTCTGCTTGGTCAAGAAGTTTACGGAACATTTCAACACCCGTAACCGTCGTGGCTTTCGGCTCGTCAGAAAGACCGATGATTTCAACCGGGTCACCGACTTTGAGCGTACCGCGCTCAACACGGCCCGTCGCAACCGTACCACGGCCTGTGATCGAGAAAACGTCCTCAATCGGCATCATGAACGGTTTGTCAACTTCACGTTGCGGAGTCGGGATGTACTCATCAACCGCGTTCATCAATTCAATGATTTTTTCTTCCCATTTCGGATCGCCTTCGAGCGCTTTTAATGCCGAACCTTTGATAACCGGCACTTCATCGCCCGGGAAGTCGTATT
>NZ_JAFWFM010000229.1:0-15716 GCF_017515625.1 Geobacillus sp. | reverse complement strand
GTGCTAAGATGCCCGTAGTGTTCGTGCCTAGCGAATCCATAAGCTAGGGCAGCCTGGCTTCGGCTGGGCTGACGGCGGGGAAAGAACCTACGTCCCGGCTCGGGATATGGTTCGATTACCCTGAAAGTGCCACAGTGACGGAGCTCTAAGGGAAACCTTAGAGGTGGAACGCGGTAAACCCCACGAGCGAGAAACCCAAATGATGGTAGGGGCACCTTCCCGAAGGAAATGAACGGAGGGAAGGACAGGCGGCGCATGCAGCCTGTAGATAGATGATTACCGCCGGAGTACGAGGCGCAAAGCCGCTTGCAGTACGAAGGTACAGAACATGGCTTATAGAGCATGATTAACGTGGTGATGGCATCATGAAAAGCCCTCCTGCATGAAGGAGGGCTTTTCTTGTATCGGTTGTTTTGCAGGATGGTTATACTTGGAGATGAAATACATATTGCCTGCCAGAATAGGGGGAAGCGGATGGAGCGATTTTCAATCATTGCCACGGCCGCGATGGGGCTCGAAGCGGTTGTGGCGGATGAAGTGCGCCGGCTTGGCTACGAATGCCAAGTGGAAAACGGCAAGGTGATGTTTGAAGGTGATGCGGCTGCGATTTGCCGCGCCAATCTTTGGCTGCGCACTGCCGACCGTGTGAAGCTCAAAATCGGCGAGTTTCGGGCGACGACGTTTGAAGAGTTGTTTGAGCAGACGAAGGCGCTGCCATGGGCTGATTATTTGCCGAAAGACGCCTCGTTCCCTGTTATTGGAAAATCAGTGAAATCAACGTTGTTCAGCGTCTCCGATTGCCAAGCCATCGTCAAAAAAGCGGTTGTTGAAAGCCTAAAGGAGCGCTATCGGCTGTCGTGGTTTCCTGAAACAGGGGCGCTCTACCGCATCGAAGTGGCGCTCCATAAGGACATCGCCACCTTGACGATCGATGCGAGCGGCGCCGGGCTGCACAAGCGCGGCTATCGTCTCCGCCAAGGGGAAGCGCCGCTCAGAGAGACGCTCGCCGCCGCCTTGGTGCTGCTGACCAACTGGACGCCGGATCGCCCGTTTGTTGACCCGTTTTGCGGCTCGGGCACGATCGCCATTGAGGCAGCGCTCATCGGCCAAAACATTGCCCCTGGATTCAACCGCGACTTTGTTTCCGAACAATGGCCGTGGATCGGGAAACAAGTGTGGGAGCGCGCGCGCGAAGAAGCAGAAGCGCTGGCCCGCTATGACCAGCCTTTGGATATTATCGGGATGGACATCGATCCGCACATGGTGGAAACCGCCAAGGCGAACGCGGCGGAAGCAGGGCTTGCCGATTTATTGTCGTTTCGAGTCGGGCGGGCGGAGCAGTTTCGGACGGACAAGCGGTACGGAGTGATTGTCGGCAATCCGCCGTATGGGGAGCGGCTTGGCGAACGCCGGGAAGTGGAAGCGCTCTATCGCGCTATCGGCCGCGCCTACGCCTCTTTGGATACGTGGTCGGTCTATATCTTAACCGCCCACCGCGGCTTTGAAACGCATTACGGCCGACCGGCAACCAAACGGCGCAAGCTGTTTAACGGCTTTATCGAAACGCATTACTACCAATATTGGGGGCCGCGGCCGCCGCGTGAAGGCTAGAAGTTGACTTCTCGGCGGCGATCCATCATAATATTGTCTTGTTATTGAGAATAAGCGCGCAACAAACTTGTTGCGCGCTTATGCATGATGATGCCGGGGGAGTTTATGCCAATTTGGAGGGGTGGCGGCGATGAGCCATGATCGTTATCCATTTACAGTAGAAAAAAACGAAAACTTCTTTGACAAGCTCAGCCAATGGATCGGCGATGTTTTTTACGATATTTTGCCAGAGGCCGGGTTTGAGCTGCGCGATGAGCAAATTTATATGGCGTTCCAGCTCGAGCGCGCGTTTCGCGAGAAAAAGGTGATGTTTGCCGAAGCCGGGGTCGGCACGGGAAAAACGATCGTCTATTTGCTGTATGCGATTTGTTACGCCCGCTACACTGGCAAGCCGGCCATCATCGCCTGCGCGGATGAGACATTGATCGAGCAGCTCGTCAAAAAAGAAGGGGATATCGCCAAATTGTCCGATGTGCTTGGACTGCATATCGACGTCCGGCTGGCCAAATCGCCGGATCAATATTTATGTTTAAATAAGCTCGAAGAAGTCACGACATATGATGACGAGGATATCGAATTATACGAGCGAATTTTTGATGAGCTTCCGGCATTCGTCCACGATAATAAACCGATGCAGTCGTTTTACCGCTATGGCGACCGGAAGGAATACGCCCATTTGAGTGATGAGCAGTGGAAAAAAATCGCCTGGGACCCGTTTCAGGATTGTTTTACATGTGAAAAGCGGCACCGCTGCGGCCAGACGCTTTGGCGCGATTATTATCGAAAAGCGACGGATTTGATCGTCTGTTCGCACGATTTTTATATGGAACACGTCTGGACGTATGAGGCGCGCAAGCGGGAAGGCCAGCTGCCGCTGTTGCCGGAGGCGAGCTGCATCGTGTTCGATGAGGGGCATTTGCTTGAGTTTGCCGCGCAAAAGGCGCTGACGTACCGGATGAAAGAGACGACGCTTGAGATGCTGCTGACAAGGCTGCTCGAAAACGACATCCGTGAACAGCTCGCTTATTTAATTGAGGAGACGTTGGAGACGAGCGCGCGCTTTTTTGCGGAATTGAAAGCGTGCGCGAAAGACGTTCCCGGATCGAACCGGAAAGAAATTTTGCCGTCGCCCGCCCTGCAGCAATGGGCGAAGCAGCTGCACAGGCAAATCGTTGAAATCGGCAATGAGCTTGTGTTTGAAAGCGAGACGTATACGATCGACCATTATCAGCTGAACATCGTGGACGAATATTTGGATCAAATTCAATATTCGCTCGACTTGTTTTTGACGAACGCCGATGCGATCACATGGCTTGAGTCATCGCGCCAAGAGGCGACTTTGGTCGTCATGCCGCGCACCGTGCAGGAAGTGCTGCGCGAAAAAGTGTTCAGCAAACGAATGCCGTTTATCTTTTCATCGGCGACGCTGTCGAGCGGAAAATCGTTTGCCTATATTGCCCAAAGCTTGGGCATTGATGACTATTTGTCGTTCAGCGTGCCATCGCCGTTTGATTACGATGAGCAAATGACAATTTATATGCCGACGTTCCGCGCCGGCGAGACGCTGTTTGCGGAAAAATATCGCTATGCGCTCGAAAAATTGCGCGAAACCGGCGGCCGGGCGCTCATCTTGTTCCCGACGCGCGAAGAGCTGCTCCAATTTAAAGAAGAAGCGGCCGATGAACCGTTTTCGTTCTTGTTTGAGGGAGACCGTGAAATCAGCGATTTGGTCGCCGAGTTTCAGCGCAATGAGGAGACCGTGCTTTGTTCGGAACATTTATGGGAAGGGCTTGACATCCCGGGGCCGTCATTGTCAAACGTCATCATTTGGTCGCTTCCGTATCCGCCGAACGATCCGGTGTTTCAGGCGAAACGGAAGGCATACCGCGATCCGTTTTGGAGCGTTGATGTGCCGTACATGCTGCTCCGCCTCCGTCAAGGGGTCGGACGGCTCATCCGCACCCGCGATGATCGCGGCATCGTCTCCATTTTTGTCACTGACCGCGACGATGCGCAAGTCATCCAAGCGGTCAAAGAGGTGCTGCCGACAGCGGTGAGGGAAGAATAAGTTCTTCCCTTTTTCTTTTTGCAGCCGAAGCGGATATTTCCCGATGTGTCAGCAGGAAAATGCCCACTTGTTATGGAAATGATGATACGGCCAACAAAAACAGTGGGAGGATGGGGCTCGATGAAGCGAATGGAAGAACAATTTTTGGAATATGTCAAAAAAATGATGGGATACCATGAGGCGATCGGCCTCATGTATTGGGATTTGCGGACCGGGGCTCCGAAGAAAGGAGTCGGACAGCGCTCGGAAGTGATCGGCATGCTGTCGGCGGAAGCGTTCCAAATGTCGATATCCGAAGAGATGGCGGCGTTTATCGCCAAACTGTCAGCCAAAGGGGTGTATGAACAGCTTGGTGAAGTGACGCAGCGCACGCTCGATGAGTGCAAAAAAGAATATGAGCGCAATAAAAAAATTCCCGTTGCCGAATACAAGGAGTATGTAGTACTTCGCTCCAAAGCGGAAAGCGTCTGGGAAGAGGCGAAAGCAACCGCTGATTTTTCCCGTTTTCGCCCGTACTTGGAGCGAATCATCGAGTTTCAGCGCCGTTTTATCGAGTACTGGGGATATGAAGGGCATCCGTACAACACGCTGCTTGATCAATATGAGCCGGGCATGACGGTCGAGCTGCTCGATCAGCTGTTCGGCCGGCTGCGTGAACGCATCGTTCCGCTTGTACAAGCCGTTGCCGCCGCCCCAAATAAGCCGGATACGTCGTTTTTGTTTGCTGCGTTTCCGAAAGAACGGCAACGGGCGTTTCTTTTGGAGCTGCTTCCGGAACTCGGCTATGACTTTGGCAAAGGGCGGCTTGATGAGACGGTTCATCCGTTTGCGATCGGGTTGAACCCAAACGATGTGCGCATTACGACGCGCTACGACGAACGCGATTTTCGCACCGCCATCTTCGGGACGATTCATGAGTGCGGCCATGCCCTGTATGAACAACATATTTCCGAAACGCTTGTCGGCACGCCGCTTTGCGGTGGGGCATCGATGGGCATTCACGAGTCGCAGTCACTGTTTTTCGAAAATATGGTTGGCCGCCACTATTCATTTTGGAAGCGGCATTATTCACGTCTTTCGCAATACGCGCCATCGCAGTTTGCCGGCGTTTCGCTGGATGCGTTTTACCGGGCGATCAATGAGGCGAAGCCGTCGCTGATCCGGATTGAAGCCGATGAACTGACGTATCCGCTTCACATTATCATCCGCTACGAAATCGAAAAGCAGCTGTTTGCCGGCGATATCGAAGCGGCGGACTTGCCGGACGTATGGAATGAGAAATATGAGCAATATCTTGGCATCCGCCCGTACAACGATGCGGTCGGCGTGTTGCAGGACGTCCATTGGTCGGGCGGCAGCTTCGGCTATTTTCCGTCGTATGCGCTCGGCTATATGTACGCGGCGCAATTCAAACAGGCGCTCGAAAAAGAACTCGACATGGCGGCGTTGCTTGAAGAAGGGAACATCGCGCCGATTCGTGAATGGCTGACCGAGCGCATTCATCGATTCGGAAAAACGAAAAAGCCGCTCAACCTTGTGCGCGATGCCACCGGTGAGCCGCTCAACGCCGAACACTTGATCCGTTATTTAGAAGAAAAATATAAAGCGATTTATTGTCTATAAAGCAAATCCCCCTCTCCGGTTTGGAAGAGGGGGATTTGCTTACCATAATTTGTATCCTTTCGATCCCGGCGGAGCATTTTGAATGATGTCAATGAGCGGCACCGTATAGGCGATGACAATGAGCGCCACAACGAGGCCGATCCACAGCTTCCAGTTTTCGAGCGCCAACGCCGCCCGTTCCTGCGGGGCGGCCGCTTCGGCGACCGGGAATTCGGTTTCGCCTTTCGGAGCGAGAAACGCTAGGTTAATGACGATGACAAGAATCAAAATGATGCCGATGAACAAAATGGTGCCGCCGACCGCCTGGGCGATTTGGTACGGAATCCATTCAAGCGCCTGCGGCGAGTTGCCGTATGTGGAGAACGCTGAGCGCCGTGGCGCCCCGAGCAAGCCTGCAAAGTGCATCGAGCCGGACATAAATGTCATCCCGACCGCCCATACGATCGTTTGGATGATGGCAAGCCGGTTCATCGCTTTCGTCATCACCCGGCCGGTCAAATGCGGGATGAGCCAATACGATGCGCCAAAAAACGTTAACACAACCGTCGTGGCAACGGTCAAATGGAAGTGGCCGGTCACCCAAATCGTGTTATGAACGACTTGGTTGAGCTGGTGCGAAGCATTGATGATTCCACCCGTGCCGGCCGGAATGAAAAACAGCATCCCGACAAACGGTGCGAAAAAGCGGGCGTCGCCCCACGGCAATTTCCGCCACCAGCCGAACAGGCCGGTTGCCCCCTGCGAGCGGCCGTACGATTCAAACGTCGCAAACATGGCAAACGCTGTCATGAGCGACGGAATGATGACCATAAACGTCAAGACGACTTGCACGTACTTCCAAAACGGCGAAATCCCTGGCTCCAGCAATTGATGGTGAAAGCCGACTGGAATCGAAAACAGTAAAAACAAGATAAACGCCAGCCGCGCGAGCGAATCGGAGAATATTTTGCCGCCGATCACTTTCGGGATGACAGCGTACCAAACCATATACGCCGGCAATAGCCAGAAGTAGACGAGTGGATGCCCGAAATACCAAAACAGCGTCCGGCTCAAGAGCACGTTCACCCGATCCGTGAGCCCAAGCGACCACGGAATGAGCTGAAAGACGACGGTGGCGGCTACGCCAAGCGTGCAGATGAGCCATAATACCATATTCGTGACAGACATAAACGCCAACAGTGGGCTCGCCTGACCGCGGTGCGCCTTCCGCCAGCGCGCGTAATGGGCAAACATTCCAAACCCGCTCACCCAGCTGCCGACGACGACGAGCGCCAAGCCGATGTAAAAGCCAGCGTGCGCCTGAAGCGGCGCGTAAAACGTATATAAGACAGATGCTTGGCCGGTTAGGATGAAAAAGGCTGTGCAGGCCGTCCCTGCCGTCATCATCCAAAAACCGATCCAGCCGAGCCGGCGCGAACCGTCCGAGAGCGCTCCGGTCGTGCGGCTGACCGCAGCGAACTGAAAGCCGATAATGAAAAACGTCGTCAGCACAAGCCCAAGCAAGACGCCGTGCGTCGTCAAAATCGTGTAATAGCTGATCCCAGCCGGCAGCTCAAACTTGCCGGAACGGACGAGTGTTTGCAACAAACCGGCGAATCCCCCGAGCGCCAGGGCGGTAAAGGCGACAAACAAATGTGCCAGCGCCAGTTTGGCGTCGCGGCGATCGACTTTTTCCAACGAGTTCACCATCTCACTCCACCACCTTAATGCGCGCCGTCATCATATGGTGGCCGGCGCCGCAATATTCATTGCAAAGAATCGTATACTCGCCCGGTTTGTCAAACGTCGTTGTCAAGCTGTTGACATAGCCGGGTTCGACCATCATATTGATGTTCGTTCCGGGAATTTCAAACCCGTGAATGACATCTTTTGAGGTGACGTTGATCGTCACTTTCGCTCCTTTTGGAATTTCAATGGCATTTGGCGTAAAGGAAAACGCGGCCACGACGATGTTCAGTTCGTATTCGTCATCCCCTTTTTTCACAAGCCCCGGATGATCAAACGGCGGGGTAGTGTCCACTTTTTCCGGATCGATTGTCGTCAGACAGCTTGGCGGCTGCTGTCCGGCGGCGAAAGCGCTCACGCCGACGACCGTCAAAAAGACGATCAAACAACCGATGCCGAACGTCAGCCAAATTTTTTCATACTTATGAATGTGCATCTCAAGTCCCTCCCTTGCCGCTTACAGGCGGTGTAAAAATAAAAAGTAGACGCTGACCCAGGCGAAAATGATGAAAAAGCCGAGCAAAAACACGGACGACAGCGTGCCACTGAGCGCCGGCTCTTTTTCCTTTTTTGTTTGCCGGTCCATTGCCGTCGGTTTTGTCCGCTCTGGTTTGGCCATCCTTTCATCCCTCCTCGTGCGTTTTGGATTCATCCCCCATAACGTTGACAGGCAGGTGCGCCAAGCGTGAGTTTCCCTGCTTTGACACTATCATAACCGTACAAAACGGCTGCAACAGTGACTTTTCTCACAAAAACAACACAAGAAGTTTGAACAAATGGTGACGATGGTGAACAATGTAGGAAAAGGGCGGGAAGGAAAAAGGCGGCGGATCCGTCTGATGAGGGACAGCGGCAACGGTTTTGTCCCGGACAGAATCGGAACGAAGATAGCTGACGGCAAAGGAGAGTAAAAACGAATGATTAATTATTTTTTTATTTAATGTTCGTTTTTTTTTTTTTTATTAAAAAACCGCTTCTCATCCGCCGCTTTCCGTGGTATACTGCTAGTAACTGAATCACGCTGACTCACTCATATAATCGCAAGAATACGGCTTGCGAGTCTCTACCAGCCGACCGTAAATCGGCTGACTATGAGTGGTAATGTCAAGGGGGGCGGCCATGGCCGTCTTGCGCCTTCCTTTTGCCTTGGCTTAAAAGACATTGCCTGACTCATGGAATGAGTGAGGCCGGTGTTTTTTAAGCTTTTTTATTTTGGAGGGGATTGGCATGCGCGAATTGCTCGAAAAAATTGCCACTGAAGGAGAGGTGCTGGCCGGCGGGGTGCTGAAAGTCGATCGCTTTTTGAACCATCAGGTCGCCCCACAGCTGATGAAGCGGATCGGCGAAGCGTTTGCCGGCCGGTTTTGCGGCGAGCGGCCGACGAAAGTGTTGACGCTTGAGTCATCGGGCATCAGCCCGGCCATCATGGCCGCGTATGAACTTGGCATCCCGCTTGTCGTTGCCCGTAAGCCGATTTGGCTATGCAAGAAAACTTGCTGATCATTGTTTGCTCGGTCGGCATAGGGCTTGGGGTGACGGCGGTGCCGAACTTGTTTGCTGAGCTTCCGGCGGGCCTGCGCATTTTGACGGACAGCGGCATCGTCGCCGGCGGCCTCACCGCCATCCTTTTAAATGCCGTCTTCCATTTCGGCAAGGCGAGAAAATCGGCTGCACTGCCGTTGCAGGAACAAAAAATTTCATAATCGTATTGATCGCTTTCATAGAAATCCATCAGCTGTTCCTGAGGCTGCGGC
The DNA here is from genome assembly GCF_017515625.1 of Geobacillus sp. Lineage (NCBI taxonomy): Bacteria > Bacillati > Bacillota > Bacilli > Caryophanales > Anoxybacillaceae > Geobacillus > Geobacillus sp. The sequence continues at coordinate 6,935 of NZ_JAFWFM010000229.1, read as the reverse complement.
CGCGCTTCGTGCCGCCGCTGCGGGGAGAACGGGCGTGTGTTTCCGGCAGTGCGCAAGTAAAACAAAGACAGCCGGCTGTGAAACGGTTCCATTGACGCCAATGGCTCGCCGGCTGCGGGCCGGGGAAAAACATTCATCCCGCTGAACGAACCGGCGGGATTTTTTTGTTTTCCTATTGGGAAACGGGGCGAAATACAGTAAAATGAATGTAAATGACATTGACGGAAACAAAGGGGTTTTGGTCATGGGAATATTGTGATCGAGCGGCCGCCATTGCGGCCGTGGCTGGCGAAAATGACAAATATGCACGACCGGCTTCAGCAAGCCGGCGACAACGAAAATGCCGATAAAGTGAAGCATGCCGATGCGCTGCTGTTTGTCACGTATTACAACCACGCGTTCTCGAAGGCAGACCGGGAGTTTTTGCTGCAGCTCGGGCGCGTCAAAGATGCGTTTTCGCTTGATAAAATGTTTTTCATCATCAATGCGGCTGATTTGGCCCAGTCGAAAGAGGAGCTTGAGGCCGTCATTTCCTATATGAACGGAGAGCTCGCCCGCTTCGGCATCCGCTTCCCACGCCTTTATGCGCTCTCAAGCCGCTTGGCGCTGGCGGAAAAAACGGGGGCCGAGCCCGGTCCGCGCGGCGTCTTGGCGGACTCCGGCTTGTCTGCCTTTGAAACCGACTTCTTCCGCTTCTTAACGGAAGAACTGGCGGAAGTCGCCGTCGAGAGCGCATATGCCGAGCTTGAGCGGGCGCGGCGGGCGGCAGAGGAATTCGCGCGCGCCGCAGGGCAAAGCGAAGCGGAAAAAGCGGAGAAACGGCAGGCGCTTGAGGCGGTGAAAACGAAGATGCACGCCGTGCTTGCTGGCATTGATGATGCCTACGGCCGGCAGGCGCTTCGCCAGGAAGTCGACGAATTGCTCTATTACGTCAAGCAGCGCGTCTTTTTCCGCCTCAACGATGTGTTTAAGGAGGCGTTCAACCCGGCGGTGCTCCGCGACGACCAAGGCCCGGCGCGGCGGGCGCTTGAGCGTTGCCTCGACGAGTTGCTCGCATCGGTTGGCTTTGATTTGGCCCAAGAGTTGCGGGCGACGAGCTTGCGTGTTGAGTCGTTTTTGCACAAACAGCTGGCCGAGCAGTTCTCGCGCCTATTCCATGAGCTTCGTCGTTTCGATGATGCGCTCGCGCTCACGCCGCCTGAGCCGTTTGCCTTTTCGGCGCCGGAGTTTGCCAACGCCCTTGGGGATGTAGACCGGGTGCGGTTTACCAAGGCGCTTTCGCTGTATAAAAACGCCAAATCGTTTTTTGAGCGCGACGAAAAGCGGCGGATGAAAGAGGAAATTGAGGCGGCGCTTGTCGAGCCGATCGACGCCTATTTGGCTGAGCAAAAAGAGCGGCTTGTGGCGACGTACGCAGAACAATACAAGGATGGCGTCGCCGCACTTTTGGCCGCTCTCGCGGAACAAGTCGACAGCTATATGGAGGGCTTGCTTGCCGCGCTCGCCGAAGCGGCGGATCATGAGGCGCTCGCCCGCATCGAAGCGGCGCTTCGCGGCCTTCTTTCGGGCCGCGTCGGGGAGGCGCGTTGATGAACCGGTTTCACGCTTGCGCTACATGCATCTACTACCGTATAGAAAAGCGAGCCGACGGGCTGTACACGTATTGCCGCCGGCTCGGCTATAAGACGAAGCCAAACTATCGGTTCAACTGCTGGACGCCAAAACCGAACGTCCGGCGTTTGATGGAAAAAGAAGCAGGAAAGGACGAGGACCATTGAGCGAAGTACATCACGCCATCACCGCCCATATCAACAAACAGCACGCCATCTTAAAGCGGTTTGCCGCCCTTGAGCTCGAGCGCGAGCGGCGCATCGATGAGGCGGTTGAACGGTGCCGCCGCGGTGAGCCGTTTACGGTCGAGGCGATCAATGAAGTGACGAAACAAATGAACGAGCTGGCCGCCGGCGGCCTCGTGCCGGCGCGCCGCTATGTAACGCCAGAGATGGTGCGCGACTACGTGCGCCGGCTTGAAGAGAAGTAACGTACACAGCCAAAGCGTTGGCATTGGCTTCCCGGCTGCCGGCCTGTAAGCAGGCCGGGCTGATGAAAACGAAAGAGGGGGGAGGAACAATGGCGTCTCTCGTTTCCCACGAATGGCTGTTGGCGCATTTGTCCGATGAAACCATCCGCATTGTTGATTGCCGGTTTTGGCTTGGCGATCCGGCTAAAGGGGCGTCTCTTTACCGGGAAGACCATATTCCCGGAGCGGTGTATATGGACTTAGAGCGCGACTTGTCGGGCCCGGTCGGAGAGCACGGAGGCCGCCATCCGCTTCCATCAGCCGCCCAAGCGGCGGATGTGTTTAGCCGGGCCGGCATTGACGACACGACGATGGTCATCGCCTACGATGACCAAAACGGGGCCATGGCCGCGCGCTGTTGGTGGCTGCTCCGGTATTTCGGCCATGCGCGCGCATACGTGTTGGATGGCAACTACAGCGAATGGAAACGAAAAGGAAATCCGGTGACGCGCGCCATTTCAGCTGTGCCGCCGCGGCGGTTTCAGCCGCGTCCGGACCGATCATGGCTCGCAACGGTCGAGGATGTGCGAGCCGCCGTTCGCGACCGTGCAGCGATGCTCATTGATTCCCGCGAGTGGAAGCGGTATGCCGGGTTGGAGGAGCCGATCGACCGCCGGGCCGGCCGCATTCCCGGGGCGGTGCACCGATTTTGGAAAGACGGGGTGACGGAAGGAGGCTACTGGAAAAGCGCTGTCGAGCAGGCGGCTCGGTTTGCCGATTTTGACCGTGGGCAGCCGTTGATCGTTTACTGTGGTTCCGGCGTCACCGCCTGCCCGAACGTGTTGGCGCTCCACGAAGCTGGTTATCACAACGTTCGGCTGTACGTCGGCAGCTTCAGCGACTGGATTTCCTATCCCGATCATCCGGTTGAAATGGACCACCCGTCCTCGGACGCCTAGTTTCGAAATTGTTTCGCGCATCGTTTTTCTCCGGCAGCGCATACTATGTGTGAACCGTTGAAACAAAAAGGAGGCGAGTGCATGGGCCGGACAAAACTTGGCAATGCCAATGCCCAACGAAACAACAACGCCAAAAAGAAAAACGGCTTCAATGAATGGACGAGCGAGTTTGCTTCGTACGCCGAGGTGGATGCCGAGAAACTGAAAAACGACCATAAAAACATCCGTTAATGACGAGGGCTCGTCCCTCGTTTTTTCGTCCTTAGACGTCAACGTTGGCAAACACAAACGTATGTGCTATAATGATGGGCAGAGCGGCGGAGGGCGCTGGATGGAAGAAAGGGCGCCGGCCGGCAGGGAGGGAAATGCGTGCGGAAATGGTTTGTCGTCCTATTGTTTTTGGCCGTTGCCGGCTATGGTCTTTGGAATGCGATGGCTGCCGGGAACGAACAGGTAACAGACGAAATAGAAAGCGGCCCGGGCATCGGTCAGACGGCCCCTGATTTGACGCTGCCGACGCTTGGCGGCAAAGCCGTCCGGCTGTCTGATTTGCGCGGCAAAGCGGTTGTCCTCAACTTTTGGACGTCGTGGTGTCCGCCGTGCAAAAAGGAAATGCCGGAGCTTGAGGCGTTTTACAAGCAGCACGGCCGCGAAGTCATGTTGCTTGCCGTCCATTTGACGACGCAAGATACGCTCGATAATGCGGAGCGATTTGCGAAAGACAAAAAACTGACGTTGCCCGTCGCCTTGGATGTGCGCGGCGAGGCGCTTCACCGATACCGAATCCAGACGATTCCGACGACGTATATCATCGACCCAAACGGCGTCATCCGGCAAAAAATCATCGGCCCGGTGACCGCCGCGCAACTCGAAAAGAAGACAGCGCTCTTTCGTTGACCGAACAGTTTTGACGGAAGGCGCTTTTTTTTATGGTTCATTATTTTTTGAAAAGTTGTCATAATTTTTATCTTTTTTGGGCATGAATAAGATTACAATATAAATGAGGGGAGGTTGATAGCGATGAGACGATCCCGCAAAATGACTCTCCAAGAACTGATCAGCGAGAACAAACGGCAATTGTTGAGCGACCGGGAAGCGCTCGAGAAAATCGAGAAAAAGCTGGAAGAGCGGATGCTCAAGAAAGCAGAATGACCCATGCATAGCGGTCCTCCGGGCGGACAGACTAGATGGCGAGGAGGCGAAGACAATGAGCAATCCGAAAGGAAGCCGCAAACATTTTGTTCCCAACCATATCGGAACACAGCCTCGCGCCGCTGGAGGAAACAAAGGCAAACAAATGCAAGATCAATCCGGCCAGCATGCTCAAGTCATCCAAACGAAGGGTGAGTAGCTGGAAAATCTCGTAAAGGAGGAAGCCTATATGCCGCGTCCGAAACCGGATGACCGCAGCGACAATGTTGAGAAGCTGCAAGAGATGGTGCAAAACACCATTGAAAATATTGAAAAAGCCGAAAAAACGATGCAGTTTGCTTCCTCGGAAGAGCGGGAGAAAATTCGCGAGAAAAACCGCCGCCGCGAAGAAGCGATCGCGGCCATGCGCGCGGAAATTAAAGACGAAGCCGCTGCACGGGAGCACGGCTACCAATTATGACAAAGCTGCCCCGATGCGGGCGGCTTTGTTTTTTGGGTTGCCGCTTGAGCGGCCGGACGGACAAATGGTAACATAAAGGAGAAGCCCGGCAAAAAATGGAGGGAGAACGAACATGAAAGTGGCAGAAAAACAAATTGAAGTGCGTTATGCGGAAACAGACCAAATGGGCATCGTCTACCACGCGAACTATTTAGTTTGGATGGAAGTCGGGCGTACGGAATTGATCAAACAGCTTGGCTTTCATTATGCCGACATGGAGAAAGAAGGCATCATTTCGCCTGTTGTCGATTTGCAAGTGTCGTACAAAAAGCCGCTTCGTTATGGGGAAACGGCGACCGTCCGCACATGGATTGACGCTTACGACGGCATCCGCGTCACATACGGCTACGAGATTCTCGCCCCGGACGGCGAGGTGGCCGTGACCGGCAAATCGCAGCACGTTTGCGTCAAGCGCGATACGTTTCGGCCGATCGTCATCCGCAAATATTTTCCCGAGTGGCATGAAGCGTATGAGCGGGCGAAACGATAAAGGGGAGCGGTGCGATGGCGTTTGGCATTCGCCGCCACGAGCTCGCGGCATGGAAAGAAAAAGTGAAGCGCGGCGAAATCGCCTTTTTGACCCATTATTGGCATGATGAACGGTTTCCGCACTGCACGACGGTGACGAAAGTCGGCTGCGCCGATGTCGAAAAACTTGCCGCCTGGGGGAGGCAATACGGGCTGAAGGAAGAGTGGATCGACCGGCGCAACGAGTTTCCGCATTTCGATTTGCTTGGGGAGACGCAGGTGCGCATTTTGCGGCAAGAAGGCCGGCTTCATGAGCTGGAACGATTCACGAAACGGGGGAAGAAGGAGTCATGATCGATTTGGCTGTTGTAAAAGAAATGACAAAACATACGTTAATCGAGACGCTCGGCATCGATATCATCGAGCTTGGCGAAGGGCGTGTCGTGGCGACGATGCCGGTCGACCATCGCACGCATCAGCCGGCCGGGCTGTTGCACGGCGGAGCATCGGTTGCCTTGGCCAAGACGGTCGCCAGCATCGGCGCGTACGCGCTTGTGGACCCCAACACGGAAAACGTCGTTGGATTGGAAATCAACGCCAATCACGTCCGCGTCGTTCGCCGTGGGACGGTGACGGCGACAGGGACGGTGTTGCACCGCGGCCGGACGACGATGGTTTGGAATGTGCGCATTACGGACGAACAAGGGGAGCTCGTCTGCATCTCCCGCTGCACGATCGCCATTATTCGAAAAAGCTAGCGTCACGGCTAGCTTTTTTCGCTGGTTAATGGAGCAAAAACACCGGTTCGCCGCTTTTTTCGTCCAAATCAACCGTCAAATCGCGGCCGTCAAAATACCATTGGTCGCTGTCTTCGACAAAAAACGTCACGCCGTCAACCGTTGTCTGCGCCGCTGGCTCTCCTGCCGGCTCGTCTTTCTCCATGCCAAGCGAAAACCCTTTTTGCACGGTGCTGTACCCGCCGTAGCGGACAAAAAAGCGGATCGCATCGCCCGGCTTCAGCCCGAGCTCCTGCTTGTACCAATCAAACGCTTTTTTTGTAATCATGATATTCATGGCTTCCCCTCCTCACTTGTTTATTATAAGTGAATGGACGGCGCCTATAAAACGATTGTGTGAACATTAGCTGACAATTTTAGGATAAAACGCTTTCCATAAAGTGGCGGTGTCCTTGTTTTCATCGGTTGGAGTAAAACGCTGGCTGGCGGCAAACAGTAAAAGCGAAGGGGGTGAGGGCGGTGGGCAAAAAGCGGACGTTTCCGCTCAGCTACGAATCCGACGGACTGATGGGGAAAAGCAATGAAAAGCATCCGCGCCGCTCGGACAGCCGGCAAACGGGCAAACAAGCGCCTGATTTTTTCAACACGACGCCATCGAGCGAATAAAAAAGCCGAATCGAACGGGCGATGGTTGAACATCGCGCTGTTTTGTGAATAAAGTAGCCAGTAGGCTGCTTTTTTTCATGGCAACTACTATACAAACGGGCCGGTCCGCGTTATCATTACTTGAGGGACATCTTTTTCGAAAGGAGTGGCGTTTTCGTATATGAGTAGTTCGAGCCCGAACGAACCGGAACCGGAATATAGCGGGGAACGCGGCCTGTTCCTTTTTCCGCCCGCTGCTCATCATACGAAAACGAGCTCCGGACGGAAAGGAAGAGGCGCCGCCTTCCTCGCATGAAAAGGAGCATTCCCGTTAGGAGCTTTTCCGGGGACTTGATCAAAAAAAGCCCTCTTGGTATGATGCAGGGGTGTCAAACAATACCTACCATCATGCCAAGGAGGACTTCAGATGAATTGTACACAAAACTATAAAATTG